>CAIRBT010000162.1 GCA_903876875.1 uncultured Geobacteraceae bacterium | reverse complement strand
GCGAAAATTCGGCTGGGCGAGAGCAGATTTCGACGATTTTGAAGGTCAATAGTCGTTCTATTGACCGAAAAAGCGGTGAAATATGATCCGTTCAGACGGATTTGCAGCAGATTCCTCCTAAGTCCGACAGGCTCCTAGAAGCCTATCTCACGAATAACCACCGCAGAGGCGTTCCGAAGCAGCTCAAGGAGCATACTGCGCTTGTCCGCCTCAATATGGGCGACTCCCCGTAACTTGACAATCGGTACCCCGGCAGGAGAACACCCCTCCATCCGTACCCGGAATATTGGTGAATCCGCCAGCACCGTCCCCTGGGCATCGGTGCGGGAAGCGATGGCACCGCCGTAGGTGGAGGCAAGAAACAGCTCATCAATGGTGGTACTGTTTACCCGGTCGATCACGGCAACCTGGCAGGTATAGACTCCGAATTCAAGGGCATCGGGAATAAAGCTCGCCCGGGCTCCCACCCTGATCCGTTCCAGATCCCGTTCGTTCACATAGGCATCAACCCTGCTTTTACTGGTATCAGCAATTACGTACAGCGGTTCTTTGCGGGGCAACCAGACTCCCGGCGCCAACTCGTCATTGCGTGCCACGATTATCCCGTCAAAGGGGGCGCGTACCATAAGTTGGCCCATTACGTCACTTAAGCCCGAAAGTTCTGTGGTTCCGGCTTCAAAGCGCCGCTGGATAACCCCCCCCTGACTGAGCAGCTTTTCATCAAACGTCTGCTGGTCCGTTTGCCACCGGGAAACCGCCGTGGCGGTTGTTACCTGACGTGTCTGCTGTTCCATGTCGGGGGATCTCAGCTGCAGAAGGGTTTCCCCCGCGCGAACCGCTTTCATTTCAACGGCTGACTCACTGAGTACCAGTGACGAAAAGGGAGCCGAGACCACCTGTTCCCCAGCCGCTGAGAGCGCAGCGGGCGCCGACAGCCGCCCTCTGGTTGGCACCACCAGACACACAATGAGGCCGATCAACAACAGCATACTTCTGAAGGTATTCATATTAATTCCAAGTTTGTCACGGGTTTTCCACCACTGGGCCATTTCCTTATAGAGGGGATGAATAATAAACCAGCCGATCTCCACGGCGAACAGAAAGATGCCGAGGGCTTTGAAAAAATAGTGATACACCAGACCGGCGATGCCAAGAAAGACGACAAACCGATAGATCCAGACCGTTAGGGCAAAGAGCACCAGAAACAGCTTGAGTCGCAGAGAGGCAGGTTCCGGTGCCGGTGCCCCCAGCCCGAAAAGCCACTCACGCAGCCACCAGCGGCCAAAGGCAAAAGAGCGTTGATGCAGGTTGGGCACCCGCAGAAAATCGGAAAGGATGAAATAGCCGTCAAAGCGCATAAAGGGGCTGGCATTGAGGGCGATTGTCATTAGCCACGTTGTGGTTGCCAGAATGAAGGCGGCGGCACGCAGCGGCCCCTCCGGCAGCAACAGCCATGCCCAGAGTGCCAGCAGGGCCAGCAACAGTTCGGCAATAACTCCCGCAGCCCCAATGGCCAGCCGCTGGGTGCGGGAGGTCAATTTCCACGCCTCGTTGGTATCGGTATAGAGCATGGGGGTCATAACAACCAGCGCGAACCCCATGGAGGGGATGCGGCAACCGTAGCGATGGGCGGTGTAGGCATGACCAAACTCATGGACGACTTTGGCAAGGGGAATAGCACAGCCAACGATTAACAAGCCTTCCAGACTGCGATACGCGGCGAAGGAATGGAGAAAGAGCTCCCACTGGTGTGACAGGAGATAGAAGCCGCTGAGCATGGCAAGAACCACCAGGGCGTAAAAGGGGCGCGAGAAAAAGAGCCCGGCAACTCCAGCGGTTTTGGTGAGAAAACGGTCGGGCTGCAGTACCGGAATACGTATGAACAGATAATTGTTGAGGAGCCACTTGGCCCAACCGGGGCGGCTGGCAGTGTGAGCCGCAATGATCCTCTCGGTGCCCGAAGCACTTGCCGTTTGCAAGAGGAAATTTTGTTGCAGGAAGATGACCAGATCAATCACATCCTGCTCCACCACGTGCAAAGTGGTTTCCCCATTGACCGCCTCCACGACACTTTTGACGGTGCCGAGACTCCAGCGGGAGAGTATTTCAAAGGCCGGCCACCCCAGGAGATAAAATTTATTGGCAGGGGGATCGTGGAGCGTCCAGGCTGGAGTGCCGCTCTCTTCAGGCGGTGCAGGAAAGAGCCCCAACTCCTGCCGCAACGGAGGGAGCGACAGCGCGTCTACCATCCCAGGTACTGCCTGAGGGTGGTGAGGGGACGGCGAAAGAGATAATAACCAAGGGAAACTTTTTTACCGTAGATACGCACGGTACCGGTCAAGCCGATGCGGGGTGCTGTGGTTGATGCAGCAAAATCGGCCTTTAAACGGTAGAAAGAGATTCCCGCCGGGGTAACCTCCGGTCTGTAGGCGGCATAACGCAGGGTGCCGTCCAGAGGATGCTGGGGGTCAGAGGAGAGGTACAGTCGCACCGGATTTTTCAATGCGAAATCTATCGCATCGGCAACCGGCAGCCGGATCAGCATCTCAACCCGCCCCGGGTCGGCGATCATCAAAACCCTTTCGCCGACAGAGACATTTTTACCAACCCAGTCGCTCTGTTCAGCAAACACCACAATTCCGGCCCGTGGTGCCCGCACTTCGACTTTTTTCAGCAGTTCGCGGGAAAAGGAGAGTTCGGTCGCCTTTTCTTCCATTCTGCCACGGCGGGGGGTAATCTCAGCCCGAAATTTGTCATCGACCACCGCCGTCTGGGCAGCCTGGCGATACTCCTCGGCCGCCACCTGAAAGGCTTTGCGTGCCACGCCATGCTTGGCACCCAGATTAGTCCGGTCAAACTCAAAAAGTAGTTCTCCTTCTGCAACGCTCTGGTTCGGCTTGACGTGAAATTTGTTGATAACCGTATCAAGTGGCGAACGTACCACAAAGGGTTCCTTCGGTACGACCTCGGCAGGTGCCTGCACGGACATCCTCACCGGATAAAACAGGGCAGCAACGGCCAGCAGCGTGAGAGCTATGCTCCCCCGGCGTGAAGAGGCGTTGGCAGTGAAGTTACGCCACATGCCCCCCCGCCCCGCGTTGGCGGTAAAACCGTGGCCATAGATGGAGGCCAACTCGTCCAGCAGGGCCAGGTCATGGTCAAGCCACGGTTCTTCACGAAAGAAAACCAGCATCCCCAGCGGTTCACCCTGTTGCGTTTTCAGTGGTACAACAGCGGCGTAACCTGGTACCCACTCGTCCCAGGAACGGGAGAGTTCATCAGCGCAAGCGTCCGGTGTTTTGCAGCAACTGGCAGCCTCGGCTCGCCAGGCACTGCAGCAGCTCGCCAACCACTGTACGTAGGGTGAGCTGCGATCCGGGTTCGGAATACCGGATACTGTCACCACCCCCTTGCCATACATCCAGAGGGCAGACTGGCGGTATGGCAGGAGCTGTTTGCTTTCATTAACGGCGATAAAGCCGAGCTCTTCCGCCGTGGCGGCCTCCCTGACACGCCGACAGAGCTGAACAAGAATACTTAAGCCAAGGACCTGACTGTCACTGGCTTCACTCATCGCTTCGCCCTGTCAAAACCTGCCCAGCCGCTCATGCCGGGGAGTAGCTCCCGGTGGTTCCCTTCAATTTCACCGATAACCGGTATGGATTGACTTACCGGATCAATGCGAGTGCCGATGCGCACAATTTTTGACTGGTAGGTTTTCCCCAACTCTTCAATCTGTATGGAAAAACGACTGCCAGGTTTCATCCATTTCAGCCATCCGGAGGGAACAATCAAGCGCACCTCCAGCCGGGTCGTATCGAGAATATCCAAAAGCGGTTTACCGGGGGTGGCATATTGAAAGGCGTCAACGTATAACTTGGCTACTCTGCCAGGAAATGGCGCAAAGATTGAACATTTTGAGACATTCACTTTCATGGCCTCACGTTCGGCCTCGGTTTCTTTTACCCTGGCCAGTGCCTGATCCACCTCCAGACTGCTGATTGAATTGAGGGTTTCCAGCCGTTTACTGACCTTCAACCCCTGGCGGGCTACTTCGGCAGTGGCTTCTGCCTTGTTGAGCTGGGCAGTGAGGAGAGCACAATCAAACTCCACCAGCAGGTCACCCTTCGCAAAGGATTCCCCTTCCCGAAGCGGCAGTTTGGCAATATTTGACGCAATTTCAGCTGAGAGGGTAGACTGCTGATACGCCGCCAGCTGCGCCCTGATCCGATTGCCATAGGGGTTTTCCGGGGAGGAGGCCGCACAGAGCGGCAGTGGAGTCAGGAGTACCAGCATCAGGAGCGGAGCAAAAAAGTGATACGCCGGACTACTATCTTTTGAATAAGTCATCATATCCTTTGGGAATTCAAACTTCATTTTTTTTCACAGTTAAAACGGGCTTCAATGCGCCGGTTGAGCCTTTTGCCCGTTTCCGTCGAGTTGTCGGCAACCGGCCGTGAAGCCCCGTAACCTCTGGCGACGATACGCTTTGGATCAATGCCATAGGTGGTAACAATATAAGTGCGGATATTTTCAGCCCGCTGCTGGGACAGTGCCATATTATTCATGCCACTTCCGGCGAGGAACGGTGTGTTGTCAGAGTAGCCGCTGATTTCTCCGGTTACCTCCGGGCACATTTTAAGAAAATCGGCCAACTCTTTCAGTTTCGCATGGTGGTTCGTGGTAAGATCCGACTCAGCACTGCTAAATTGCAGGGTAAAGGCCATCGAATCGGGTTGCGGATTACCTGCCGCCTTT
The DNA here is from genome assembly GCA_903876875.1 of uncultured Geobacteraceae bacterium. Lineage (GTDB taxonomy): Bacteria > Desulfobacterota > Desulfuromonadia > Geobacterales > Pseudopelobacteraceae > JACRCG01. The sequence continues at coordinate 4,381 of CAIRBT010000162.1, read as the reverse complement.
GCCTTGCCGACTCCAACAACTGCCGGGATAGCTGTCGCCACAGGAGTGACAACCGGAACGACCGGGATCGCAGCCTCAGCCGGGGCAACCGTACGGAGCGGCTCAGTAACCTGAGCCGGGGAGTGGGCAACCGGAACTGTCGCCGGAGCCGCAACCGGCGGCACGCTCACCGCCTTACGGGACGTGCCCACAGGTACTGTCGATTTTGGCACAGGTGCGCAGATTGAACTGGCACCATTGATCCGTGTACCGATAGCCTTTGCCAGGTCACCGATCTCATAGGAGCTGACCGTCTCAGGAAGCGGATCCTCACCGATTGAGGCAATAATCTGGCCGCAGGCATTCTGGAGAGCAGCGTAATTCTGATAACTCCGATACTCGGCCATCAAAGCTGAAGCTTCTGTCCTGATTTCATTCAAAATATTCTGAGCACCATTTTGTGTCTGATTCATGGTTTGCTCATAAATTTTTGTTTCAATATCCTGCATCTGCCCGGAAAGCTCAAACTGTCGCTTGCGGCTGTAAAAATTCTGATAGGCGACATGTACTTGAGTCAGAATGGCCATACTCAGTGCCGTGCGCTGGAGTTGGGTTATTTCCATCTGGCTCTTGGCAATCTTGTACTGGCTGCCCCCGGTGAACACATTCATCAAATTCCAGGTCATCCTGGCTCCGCCTTCGACCCACTGCTTATCCATTAAAAAACTGTTGCTGTCATAATGACCACCAACTGACAGCTCAATGCCGGGCAGCATCCTGGCAATAGCCTTGCGGGTTTCATAGAGACTGATACGCTCGTTATAATCCGCTTCAAACAGTTCGGGACGCTGTTGTAAGGCACGGATTTCCAGGTACTGTACCGCCTCGGGCCCCTTGGGCAGTTCCAATCCCGCCGGTGGCACCATGGCAAAACCCTCGCCGGGGGGCAGATTCATCAGAGAAGCAAGCTGGGGCTTGGCCTGAACCATTTCATCCCGGAACGATTCGAGCTGCTTGATAATGTCGAGCAGTGACTTACGATAGTTTAGTGCTTCCAGTGGTGGCCGCAGCTTTTCCTGTTCAATATCGACAGAATCACGGAGAGCCTTTTCGACCGTTTTCAAGAGCAGTGCAAAACGCCCTTCCAGCTGTTGGGTTCCCAGTGCCAGCCAGTATTGCTGACGCACCTGCTGCATAATGGTATGCACCGCTTTCCGGCGCCGTTCCTTCATGATATGAAAACGATCGGACTGCTGTTTAGCCTGAAAATAACTGACGCCAAAATCGAGGATATTCCAGGTAAGCGTCAGGTCACCGTTATAATGTCCCTTATCCTGCGATGCAGAGGTGGCAAGGGACTGGTTCCCGGTGGTCACATCCATACTGGAAGAAGCACTATAGGAATTCCGTTCCGTATACCCGGCAGAAGCAACGAGTCGCGGCAGCATATCGTAGGAAGCAAGATCGAGCTGCCGCAGGGCAAGGGCACTATCCATAAGCTTCAGGCGGTGATCAAGGTTGTATTTGATGGATCGAGCCATGACCTCTTCGAGGGTAAGTGGCGCCGCGACCGGTTCCTGCCCCTTTAACATAAGCTCACGATCAGAGGTGATCCGGCTGCTGATTTCCTGCTCCGTTACAACCGGCGTTGTCACAGCACATCCAGATGCCAAAAGACAACTAACACCAACCAGTGCCCAAACTGACAGTAACTTCATACAATCTACTCCTTATTATAAATCAACAATAATTAAACAACTTTACGTTTTAATGCAACCACATTTTCCAACGCCTTGAGGAACATGCCATCCCTACTTCGGGGGGCATGGGATGCCATCTGATCTGCGAAAGAGGGACGCCCCTTGATTTTATTCAACAAAACAATTTTTTCACGGATATCGGCATCCAGAAGTTCCGACTGTTGCTGAGGTGCCGCCGCATCCGTAACCGGCTTGACGGGGGCGGCGCCGGTAGCCCCCTCCGACGGAATCGCCTCGACAGGGGGGGCACTTACCGGTGCCTGCCCCGCTGCCGCAGGATCTGTAGTTGTAACACTCAGCACAAAATGGGTTGTCGCCACATTGCCGGCCTGATCCTGAGCGGTCATTTTAATATCGAGGGCACCACTTACCTGTGCCGGTGGCTTACCGGTAAAGCGACCGCTTGCCGAGTCAAAGGAGAGCCACGACGGCAGTGGTGAGCCGTCTGCCAACGTGGCATTAACGCTTACCGTAGCAGTTGCATCGGAGTGTTTGAAAAGACCCGCCGGTACATTGAAAGAGCTCATCTGGTTGGCAACAATTACCTGTGCAGAGGGGGCAGCCTGCACGTAAAGCCCCGAATTTCCGGTAACCGGATCACTACCCGCGCCCACGGCAACCAAAGCGGTTGGAGGAGCGACCGCTTCTGCCCCCTTACCACTGGCACTACTCTGGGTTTGAGTCCGAGCCGGATCGGCTGTTGTCGCGGTCACGGCACTTTTGACCGCCGCAACTGCCGGTGTCGCCCCGGCACGTGAGGCATCTGCGGGAGCCTCGGCAGCAACAGGAGCCGTAACAACTGATGCCGGAGCAGCAGTGACAGCGGACGCGAGTACTGTAGGAGCCGCAAGCGGCGGCAGAGCTATCGGTGCAGTGGGGGCGACGGTCGTATTGGCAATGTTAATAACAAACTGCGTTGTAGCGACATTACCATTCTGATCCTGAGCCACCAGCCTGACATCGACGGAGCCACTTAAATTGGCCGGTGGTTTACCGGTAAAGCGACCACTTGCCGAATCAAAAGAGAGCCAAGCGGGGAGCGGGCTGCCATCGGCCAACGTCGCCCCAACGGTAACAGACACCGTCGTATCAGTATGTTTAAACAGACCGGAGGGGATATTGAATGAGCCAGCCTGATTGGCAACGACCACCTGTGATGACGGTGATCCCACAACAGAGAGGCCACTGTTTCCTGCCGACGGATCCACCACGACCAGAGCACTTTGGGGCGGCGCCACATGGGAACTTGGCGCATCAATGAATTGAACAACCGGCGCTGTGATTGTCTGAGTCGGCTGGGTCGTAATAATTGGCCCCGTATCAGCCACGGTAACCGGTGCCGGTGCATTGACCGTGGGTACCGGTGCAACAACCCCGCCCCCCACGGTGGGGATAGTAGAGGCCACTACCGTATTCACCAACGCACTACTTGTGCCGATTTCAGACACATTACCGGCCAGATCGGTGATAAAGGCAGCAACGGCCACGGTGGCACCCTCTGTGGGTCGTGCCACGGTCGTACTCCAACTGCCAGCGTTCAGATCGCCAAGCGTTACCGTATGATGTTGCGTCGTCAGATCATCACTCAAGGTGACAACATCTCCCACATGCACCAGTGGCGATAGCTCTACTTGTATTGTAACCGTAGAAGCATTCCCCAATTCATTGGCATCCAGTGCGCCATCACTGTTGGCATCGGTCGTAATGGTCACCAACGGCATGGCAACGGGCAGCGTATCAAGCAGAGCAGTAGCACTCCCCTGCGGTGATGCGTTACCCGCTTTATCAACGACGGTGGCGGTCACCGTTACCCGGGCACCTTCTTCCGGTCGTGCCACGGTGGTACTCCAGCTCCCCGCTGAAATATCTTGCGTTGTCAACAGATGGGTCTGGGGAGACGTACCATCGGAGAGTACTACGGAGTCACCGGCAACTGCTGTGGCAGGCAACTTCACCAACACCGCAACGCTGGTAGCATCCCCCATTTCGCTGCCATTGATATACCCGTCACTGTTTATATCCGTCGTCACGGCAACTATCGGGGCTGTGGTGGCAGTAACATCAATGTTGATACTGCGGGTCGCTGCTGTCGCCGGGTTACCGGCGGCATCGGACACATCGGCTTTTACGGTGTACTGTTGGCCATCGGCAAGAGAGGTTACATCGAGTGCGGTTGCAACCACGCTCCAAGTGTTATTGGTCACTGTGGTGGTATAGCTTATGCCGTTAAGCTGCACCGTCACGGTCTGGCCGTTTTCGACACCGGTCGTGGTGCCGCTCAGGGTTAGGTCTTGATTGTGTTCGACTGCGTTGAGTACGTCGTCCGTTGAGATCGTGCTAATCGATACCGTTGGAGCAGTTGTGTCTACTGCAACTAAGCGGGTCGCCTCAGCTGCCGGGTTGCCCGCGGCATCGGATACATCGGCCTTCACAGTGTAACTCCGACCGTCGGTGAGGGCGGCAACATCGGTCGCGGATGCAGTCACGCTCCAGGCATTGTTGGTTACCGTGCTGGTATAGCTCACGCCGTTCAGCTGTACCGTTACTGTTTGGCCATTTTCAACTCCGCTCGTCGTACCGTTCAAGATCAAACTTTGACCATGTTCGACTGCATTGAGTACGTCGTCCGTTGAGATGGTGTT
>CAIRBT010000161.1 GCA_903876875.1 uncultured Geobacteraceae bacterium | reverse complement strand
GCGAAAATTCGGCTGGGCGAGAGCAGATTTCGACGATTTTGAAGGTCAATAGTCGTTCTATTGACCGAAAAAGCGGTGAAATATGATCCGTTCAGACGGATTTGCAGCAGATTCCTCCTAAGTCCGACAGGCTCCTAGATGGCGTCTAGCCCATACCTTGTTGGCAAAATCGTTTTCGCACTGATACAAACAGAGCACCATGAAACCGAACGGTTGATTCCATGGTGCTCTGTGGCTCAGATCAGCCGTGTGTGCTCTGCTGTTTAAAACTTCAAGGTAACGGAAGCCGCCAGAATGTGGGCATCACTCTGGAATGTGCCGGTTTCTTTTGCATTCGCAACGGTACGATCTACCCAGTGAACCCACATATAGGCCAGATCGATGGCTCCAAAATCATTATGGAAACCGGAACCGACTGAAAAATTGTGGCGGTCAGCATCGGGCAGCTCCGGTCCAACCGTCGAACTGGGTGCTGGAGAGGTGTCATAGGCATAACCAGCCCGGAGATCGACATTTTTATTCAGGGCATACTGGGCACCAAAACGGTAGGCCCAGACATCCTCCCAACTTTTATCATCGGGCTTTTTGTTGAAGGCAGCGAGCGGTGCTCCGAAATTAAGCTCCAATTTATTATAGGAGCTCCACCAGGTTTTTTCTGCATCAAACTCCAACGTCAGAGCGTCAGTTGGTTTCCACGCAACACCCAAAACCAATGAAGCTGGGAGGGTTATGCCTGTTGAAGCCGAAGTTTTTACAGACCCTGGCAAATATGCCAGCGCAGTGTCACTGGTCCCCCGTGGAGGGGTTGATAGATAGTTTGCATCACCATCCAAATTGAGCGTCACTTCACTACGGTAGGATGCACCAAACGAAAGAGCGTTTGAAGGCTTCCACTTGGCACCTGCGTTGTAACCATAGCCGGTTGCCGTTGCGTCGGCGCTAAGTACCCCTATGGCCTGGTACCCGGCTATTTCGGCGAAAGGAGCTGAATTCGGGAATGTTTTATACGCCACCTTCTGCAAGGACACCTGCGCATAGGTCACATCAAAGCCACCGGCAATCGCCAAATTAAGATTGTCAAAGCGATAGGCGACCGTCGGCTGGAAGTTTACCGGTTTAATGGAGATTGACTGAATACTATCACGAAAGGCACTCCCCGCATCCCACCGTTTTGCCAAGGGATTGAAGGAGTTGATTCCCAGACCGAAGGAGAGCGGGATGCTCTCAAGTGAAGTGGTCGCATAAAAGGTCGGTGCGATAAAAATATCCCGGTTAGCTTTTTCAGATACCGTCGTACTGGGACTTATCTTCGTTGTCCCCTCAAACTCAGTTTGCGGCACCAGTATGGTAGTGTCCCCCACCTGTACCTGGCTCCCCTTCTGGAAGGCGATACCGGCCGGGTTGTAGGCCAGTGCCGATGGGTCGTCAGCCTGGGCGGCAAAGGCATTGGCCATCCCCATCGCCTTGGCACCCTGCTCCGACACTTTGAAACCGGCTCCGTATGACAAGGAAGCCGCCCCAACCAATGCAACTGCAATACTCGATGCTACCAGCTTTTTCTTCATGTTCACTCCCTTTAGCAGTATGGTGACAGCAGATAAAACATTCAGTAATACACAATTTTAGAACAACATTTTTGCAAAATAAAACACCTTGGCAGGTGTGTCAATAACAAAATCATGTTATAGAATGCGCAAATAAATTATTTAATTAAAAGTAGGATTTGTTACATGTGAGAGAAGACATGAATCCGTACGCAGGGACGTATGACAATACGCTGCACTCTATTGCATGGAAGAAAAGGGCGATGGCCATACGCCCCTACGTAAAAGGTGTTGGTGGATTATTGCACCACATAGGGAGCAACCAACTTCTCCAACTGAGCGACGCTGATATCCCCGAGGATCTTTTTTTGCAGCTTTCCCTGGCTGTCAATAATGAACAGAGTGGGGAAACCGAACACTCCGTATTGACGGGCGGTCATGGCGTATTCATCACACTGCATTGGGAAGGTCAGCCCCCCGTCACGGGCAAAGGTTTCCACCGTGCTGCGACTGTCCCCGGCGTTAATGGCCAACAGGGCAACCCCCTTGTCACTGTTGTGGCCGTAATACGGTTCCAGCAGTTTCAGTTTGTCGCCGCAGCAGGAACTTTTCCAGAAAAAGAGCACCAACACCTTCCCCCGAAAGCGGGAGAGCGACACCTGCTCTCCCTGAATATCCAACCCCGAAAGGGGAGGCACTGCCTGGCCGATCGCCATACCCTGTTGCTCATGGCAGCCACCAGAGCAAAGGGTAAGCAGCAGAAGGAACGGGACAAGCCTCCTCCGCCAGGAATCAGCGACCTCCATTACCACGAACCAACCAGAGGTAGTAGGGGCGGTTTTCCGGTCGCGGTGCCACCCTGCCGCTGATAAGGTCGGCAGTCCACATCTCAGTCGGTGACTCCCGGGTGGCGGTCCAATATTCGTAATCATGGACGTTGGTAAAGCCAAGCGAGAGGAAACGTTTAAACGGCCATGTTTTCATGTCTTTTTTGTCATAACCGAGGGAAGTGGCATAGCCGATCATGGTGGTAAACTCAAGCATGGTCGGCACCCGCCAATCGGCATAACCGGCAAAATTATCGGCATTCAAATGTTTGACAAATTCATAGACATTATCATCGCCCCGCCAGATCAGCTGATGACCCGGCATATCGGCATTTCTCACCCACACCAAGCCGGTATTCTGATCAACGGCCGTCTGGTCGTTGAAAACAAAATTTGGCTTGGTAGTACTACAGGCGGTCAAAAACAGTGCCACAACCACTAATAAAAGCTTTTTCATGCTGTTACCCTCCAAAGGTGCCCCGTTTGAACACTTTACGAATTTCTTTTTCATCGGACCATTCAAGAATACCGGTCTTCAGGTTTTTAAGTGTCATGGTAAACTTGTAGTATACATCGGTGACACTCCCCTCTTTCTGCCTGATTTCAGAGAAGTTTGAGGTGAGTAGATATTCGGCACCAAACTGCTGCCCCGGAGCGATGGCATTCTTTTTATCCACCAGTCCCCCCTCCTGCTGGAATTTCAGTTCCTGAAGCGTCTGTTCATCGGTGGTACGGTCGATGAAGCGAAACTTTCCGGAACGAATCAACTTGGCACGGATGGAATCGGTGATGGATTCGGTGTCAATATGCTGCATGGTCTTGTTTTTAACCATGTCAATGCCCAGTATCGGACGGCGGGCAGTTGTTAACTCGACGAGCGGCGGGAATACCAGCAGGGAGTCAACCATCGCTCCGCCAATCTGCTGGAGATCCGAGGAACCGAATTCGGTTGAAAGTGCCTTGGCCGATCCGGCATCACCATACTGTACGGTGGCACAACCGGAAAGGGAGATCATGCCGATTGCCAGTGCTACTATGATAGGTTTTGTACTCTGTTTCATGTTTTTCCCTCTCTTTGATCAGTAAATAGTTTGTAAGTTTAAGCATTTACATCTTCGCGCCCCCCCTTCCAAAACCCTTATCAAGGGACGCTTAAAGGCTTCCCCCCTGACAAGGGGGGATTGAGGGGGGAGGTGGTTTTAAATGTTACATGGTACTAGTTAGTCCGGTTGACGAATGAGAAGCTTAAATTCCTTTGCCCGTTGATCCGGTGCAACCCCTTGAACTGTTTTAATTTCTTTGCCGTTCAGCAGCAGCGGCCTCCACGAACCGGCTCCCGAGTTGATTTCCAGTCCGTCGGCATCATACCATTCAAACCGGTATTGAAACGACAGCGTACCGCTGTCCCGTGAACGAAGGGCGGCTTGGGCTCTCATCAGATTACCGGCCAAGGAGCTTTTGATGTCAACTATCTCAATATCCATTTTGAGACCTATGCTGTTGAATACCACCTTTTTTTCCAGGATTCGGGCACCCTGGTCATCCCAGGCCGTTTTTCCGCTCGCCACCGCTCCCGCCGTACCACCGCACCCGGTCAGTGCCAGTAACGAGACAACGGCTAACACTCCCCACCCTGCCCTCATATTCATTGCCCTTCTGCCCATTTCATCCCCCTTATTTATTAAAACTGCATAACCGAACGGTACAGTTCCCCACCAACCCGCACAACCTGTATCATACTCTTGCCACCGTCACCTATGGTCACCTCTGTATTCACGGAATGAGCCGCCATCGGGTGCTGTAATGCCAGCTGATATTTTCCGGCGGGAAGCTTGATCCGGAAAATCTGCACATCGGCCGGCAGCGTCAACCAACTGCGTAAATCAGCACTTTCACTGACATAATTCCAGACGAGACCGGCAAGCTGCCCAAGCTCCCCCGCCTGCTTCTTCATCTGAGCGGCAGCGGCAACTTTGCCGATGGTACGCAGCACCTGACGAACGGCAATAGTGGGGGCTTTTTCCTGAAGTGCCTTGACCGCTAAGGCGCGCACATCACAGATTATCTCCGTACTTCCCAGAAGATCGACACCATTAAGAACCCGCAGAGCCAGAGGGGAGGAGCGCTTTTCATTATACATCGGGAAGGCCACTGTCACAAGCCCCGCCTTTCCCAACAGAAGGCCAATTTTTGTTTCCCGTTTGTGCGGTGCGTTGCCATCTTCAAAAATGACCAGCAGCTCCCCGCCCCCCTTCGGATCAGCAAATTGCGGCGAATCCACTGAGAAGCGGCGCTTCAACTCCGCCAGGTCCTCCCCCATTTCCAACCGGGAGGCAAGACGGAACACATCTTTCTGTACATAGCGATTTTCTGGAAATATCTCAAGGGCTTTTTTGTAATCTATGTAGGCATCGTTCGGTTGCTGCAGTAGTTCGTTGATGAAGCCGGACAGATAGAATGTCGCCGCATTCTGGAAGGAGTTTTTCACCTGACCTGCCACTTCATCCATCTGGGCGTAGCTTTGCTCAACCCGGGTAAGAGAGCCGTCAAGTCGTTTCTGCTCGGCCTGCTCCCGTGCTTTATCAACTTCTTTTTCAAAACGCTTCAGGGCTTCATCCTGTTCAAATCCGGCCCGGCGAGCCTCAACACCCGCACCGGATATATCATTTTTTTTCAGGTAGTTAAGCGCCTGATACTGATGGAGCAGCACCCGCTCATACCCTTCCCCTTCATAGGGGATGGCGTTGTCATTGACCAAGGTGGCACCAATCTGGGCACCGATTCCGGAGGCACTGACCAGAGCTTTTTGATCATTTTCGGCTATTTTCTCCATGGCCGCCGTAAAGTCGGCCATGCTGACCTCACCGTTGCCAACTACCTGGGCATAACGCCCCCGCTCCATGTCATAGAGAATCATGTCGTTACTTTTTCGTTCACTGACCAGACTCTGGGAAATGTCCAACGGGGCTCCGCTGGCCAATGAGGTAATAAGTGGCTGTATTTTATGAGGATATGCAGAAAATGTTGTGGTTGAGGCGCAGCCGGAGAGAAGGAGCAGCACAGCAATCATGGCTGACACCAAGGATGTTTTAATAAAAGTAGCCATACATACGCCCCTTCATCTCTCCACCTTTATACAAGGGGAGGAATTTACACGTATTTTTCTACCCTTTGGCTGTCTCCAGCTCATCCCAGCGGGCAAAAGCGGCTTCCAGCTCCCGCTCCAGTTCCGCAAGGCGGCCGTTGACAACGATCACCTCACCACCGGCACTTCGATACAATTCAGGGTCGGCAAGACGGGTATGCAGCTCTTCCTGCTCCCGCTCCAGAGCGGCAATCCGCTCCGGCAACGCCTCCAGCTCCCGTTCTTCCTTGAATGACAGCTTCTTTGACCGTTCCCGGGGCGGCTTGCCTTTTTCCGCAACCACTTTCTGCACCACCGGGGGAGCCAGTGCCGCCGCCTCTGCAGCCGCCTGGCTGAGCCAGTCGTCATAGCCACCGACAAATTCCCGTACCGTTCCATCACCGGAAAGTACCAGGGTACTGGAGACCACGTTATTGAGAAATTCCCGATCATGGCTGACCAGCAGCAGTGTTCCCGGATATTCCATCAGCAGATCTTCCAGAAGATCCAAGGTTTCGGCGTCAAGATCGTTGGTTGGCTCATCCATGACGAGAATATTGGAGGGGCGGGTAAAGAGCTTTGCCAAGAGAAGTCGGTTCCGCTCACCGCCAGAGAGGATATTCACCGGAGAACGTGCCCGCTCCGGAGAAAAGAGAAAATCTTGCAGATAGCCGATGATATGGCGGGACTGGCCATTGATAACCAGCGTATCGTTCCCCTCCCCCACATTTTCCTGAACGCTTTTTTCTCCATCCAACTGTTCACGCAGCTGGTCAAAATAGATCACTTCCCGGCGGGTACCCAGCTTAACGTTCCCCTGTTGGGGGTCCAGCTCCCCCAGAAGCAGCCGGAGCAGGGTGGTTTTACCCGAACCGTTGGGGCCGATGATGCCGATCCGGTCACCCCGCATGATGGTGGTGGAAAGTTTACTGATAATGGGGCGGCCATCGTAGGCAAAGGTCACATTGTCAGCCTCAACCACCAGTGCACCGGAGCGGTCGGCCACCTGGAGCTGGATTTTGGCACTCCCCTGACGTTCACGACGCTGACGCGATTCCTCCCGCAGTTTTTTCAGAGCCCGGACTCTCCCTTCATTACGGGTACGGCGAGCCTTGATCCCCTGCCGCACCCAGACCTCCTCCTGAGCCAGCTTTTTATCAAACAGCGCCTGTCGGGTGATCTCAGCCTCAAGCAACGCTTCACGCCGTTCGACAAATTCATCGTAACCGCAGGAAAAAGCATAGATGCGCCCCCGATCCAGCTCGGCAACCCGGTTGGCAAGCCGTCGGGCAAAGGAACGGTCATGGGTGACGAAAATAACTGTTTTAACGTTCTTGGCGAGAAACTCCTCCAACCAGAGAATCGTATCAATGTCCAGGTGGTTGGTCGGTTCGTCAAGGATGAGAATATCCGGATTGGAGACCAGTGCCCGCGCCAACAGCACCCGGCGTTTGGTGCCCCCCGAAAGGGCTGAGAATTCTGCCTCGGCATCCAGATCAAGTCGATTGAGTACGCGCTCAACCTCCTGATGGAGGTTCCAGCCATCGTTCTCTTCCAGTTCCTTTTGCAGTCGTTCCAACCGGGCAAGTAGCTTTTCACTGCTGTCATGGGCCAACTGGCTGCTCACCTGGTGGTACTCGGCCAGCAGTGCCGCCGTAGGCCCCATGCCGGAGGCGACCACATCAAAGACGTTTCCGTCCACGCCCTGGGGTACTTCCTGGGTAAGCTGGGCTACTTTAAGCCCCTGCTGCCTGACAATATCGCCACTCTCGGGGGGCACTTCTCCCCCCATAAGCTTGAGCAGGGTGGATTTGCCACTGCCGTTCCTTCCCACCAGACAGAGACGATCCCCCGCTTCGATCTGGAGGTTGATGCCGTTGAAAAGTGGCGGCCCGCCAAAGGCGAGAGTTATAGTACGCAGGGAGATAAGTGCCACGGAAACCCCTTTTTCGGTTGCATTGCTTAGTTATGTGCTTTGTTCCTGATCAGCTGTCACCAAGCCGCTCAAAGCGGGGCACCGACTGCCCCTCCACCATGACCTGTTCCAGAAACATCTCCAGGGGACGCACCCAGAGGGAACAGTCACCGTACCGTTTTCGGTAAACCACCACATCCTCTTCCGTTTCACTGTGACGGGCGATGTCGATCACGTCGTATTCGTTGCCCTTATAGTGGCGGTAACGACCGGGAGATAGGGGGGACATGGCACTTTCCTCTCATTCTTTAGAGATAGTCGGGGACACAGGATAGAACACAAACGCTCCAGCCAGTAGACCTGACGGGAGCGGCTGTGTACCGTTCTATGAAACGGGAAAATCAGACCTGAACGACCTCTTTGACGCCCGGGATCTTTTCCTTCATGGCTCGCTCAATACCCATTTTCAGGGTCATGGTGGACATCGGGCAGCTGCCGCAGGCACCTTTCAGACGCACTTTAACAACACCATCTTCCGTTACCTCAACCAGCTCCACATCGCCGCCATCGGCCTGCAAACTGGGACGTACCTGCTCAAGAACCTTAAGAACTGCTTCTTTCATCTGTCCATTCTCCTTTGTATGTGGTGGCACCCAACGGGTACATCCGGCAAGAGAAGCGTGCCATACCGGCAGACATTCCCCCTGCGTACTCCGTGAGCCCTTATCGGTTTTATACAGGAATCTGTAAATTTCTGCACGCAATTCCTGAACTTTTTTTTGAGAAAAATTATCTTCTACCCGGTTTGAATTGTACGAATAGCAACGTCACGACAACGCTTCCCACTCCTCGTACAACTCTTTCAATCGGCCATTCAACGCCACATGCCGCTCTCCTGCCTGTAATCCCCGCTCGGGGTCATCAAAAAAGCCGGCACCGTTCATCTCTGTTTCCAGATCAGCCAGCTCTTTTTCAACTCCGGCAATCTGTGACTCCACGTCACCGACCCGTTTCTGCCGGGTCTGTTCCTCCCGTTTACGCCGCTTTTCCTCTTCACGATCCTTTAAGCGGACGTCCTTGTTCAGAGGAGGAAGGGGCACCGGTACAGAAAGAGCAGAGGAGGCGGAGGCTTTGATTCCCCCCTCGGCAGGGCTCTCGACAGCTGCCCGGGGGCGGGCATCCCCCTCTTTTTTAGCCAGATAATATTCGTAATCGCCGAAATAATTTTCAACGTTGCCCCCGTCAACCTCCACCACCCGTGTGGCCAGAGCGTTAACGAAATAACGGTCATGGGAGACAAAAACCACCGTGCCATCAAAGCTCTTCAGGGCATCCAGCAGCACTTCTTTGCTATTCAGGTCAAGGTGATTGGTCGGTTCATCCATCAACAGCAGGTTGGAAGGGCGCAACAGCATTTTGGCAAGGGCCAGACGATTCCGTTCCCCACCGGACAGTACGGAGACCTTTTTATGAATGTCATCTCCGGAAAAAAGGAACGCTCCCAGGATATCCCGCAAGCGGGGTACCATATCATAGGGGGCATCGGCGTACAGTTCGTCATAGGCAGAGCGGCTCTGTTCCAGCACATTGGCCTGATCCTGGGCAAAATAGTCTTTACTGACATTATGCCCCATGATCCGGTCGCCCCCCTGAAATTCACCACCGGCCAACACCGCCATCAGGGTCGATTTACCGGCACCGTTGTGTCCCACCAGTGCCACCCGCTCCCCCTTTTCGATGGTGAGAGTGATCCGATCCAGTACGGTGTGAGCGCCAAAGGAACGGGTTAATCCCTTCAACTCCACCACGCTCTTGCCGCTTTTCGGGGCTTCGGGGAACTGGAAGCGGATCCGCTTCCGCTCGGGGGGGAGCACAATACGCTCCACCTTTTCCAACTGTTTGATGCGGGACTGCACTAGCGAAGCCTTGTTGGCCTGATAGCGGAAACGGCGAATGAAATCTTCGGTTTTCTCCACCTCTTCATCCTGGCGCCGCTTGGCGTCCCGCAGGGCAGCCACCCGTTCTTCCCGCTGAATCAGATAACGGGAATAGTTGCAGTGATAGTCGGCCATGGTATGGTTCCACACTTCGGCAATGCGACTACAAACGCTGTCCATGAAAAAGCGGTCATGGGAAACCAGAATCACCGAACCGGGATAATTGCAGAGGTACTCTTCCAGCCAGTTACGGGCTTCGATATCCAGATGGTTGGTCGGTTCATCCAACAGAAGCACGTCCGGTTTCTGAAGCAGCAAACGCGCCAGGGCGATACGCATCTGCCAGCCACCGGAAAACTCGCCGCAGTCCCGATGCCAGTCAGATTGGGCAAAACCGAGTCCCTTCAGCACCGTGCCGATTTCGGCTTCCATGGTGTAGCCGCCGCCATGGCGGAACTGCTCCTGTAACTCGCCGTAGCGGGTTAGCAACTGGTCATGTTCGGGAGAATCGTGGGGGACGTGTGCCAAATCCTGGCCGATCCGGTGTAACTCCTCCTCCATGGCCAGCAGCTCACCCAGGGCGGTGCGGGCTTCGTGGAACAGGGAGTGTCCGGTGGTCACCAGGCCATCCTGGGGGAGATAGGAAGCCCGGGCACCCCGGGCGAACTGAAGTTCCCCCGAAGATGGTTCGGCAATCCCGGCGATAATCTTCATGAGGGTCGATTTACCGGCACCGTTCTCACCAACCAGAGCCACCCGCTCACCTTTTTTCAGGTGCCAGGAGATGGAGGTAAACAGGGGAGTACCGGCAAAGTCTTTTGAGAGGTTCAATAACTGGAGCATGGTTCGTGTTGTAGCACAACCAAGGGGAGTTGAGCAAGTAAGAGCGTGTCGACAACCGGAATAGCCCGCAGGTTGGGCAAAAACGTTGGGCACGCTTCGCTTTGCCCAACCTACGAACACCTGGTCTGGGTGTCACCCCTTTATCTGCCCCTGAATACCGATGGTGATGACCTCAAAGGGGATCTGTTTGCCACTGGCCGCCAGGGCCTGCTGCGCGGCAACGGCGATCCCGCCGCAGCAGGGCACTTCCATCTTCAGTACGGTGATACTTTTCACCTCTGACCGGGTGAACAGTTCGGTGAGCTTTTGCAGATAAAAACTGTTGTCATCCAGCTTGGGACATCCCATAACAACCGCTTTCCCCTTTAGAAAATCCTCATGGTATCCGGCATAGGCCACCGGCACGCAGTCGGCAGTAATCAGCAGATCAGCCCCCTGAAAATAGGGTGCGGTAGTGGAAACCAGATGCAACTGAACCGGCCACTGAGCCAGTTGGCTCTGCCGACTTCCGGAAGGAGTCACCGGAGCATCCACAGGTGCCGGGGCAAAGATCATGGCACGGGAACCGGGGCAGCCACCACCATGACCATGCCCATGTCCATGACCGTGTCCATGGGCAGCAGGGGGCGGGACAGGTTTCCCCAGGGCTGCCAGATGTTGTTCTACGGCAGCCTCGTCAAATTCATCGGCCTCCCGCTCTTCGATCTTGATGGCATCGCGGGGGCACTCCCCCAGACAGGCACCCAGACCGTCGCAGAGATTATCGGCCGACAGCACCGCTTTGCCATCTATGAGGGTTATGGCACCTTCGGCGCAGGAGGGGACGCAGAGTCCGCAGCCATCACATTTTTCCGGATCAATTGTGACAATTTTTCGTAGCATGGTGTGGTTTCCTTTTCTCTTTTATGGAGAGTAGTTTAAAAAAAATAGTGCCAGAGATAATCCAGCCGACCGCGCATAATCAGGGTTCGCCCCGAATATGCCATAATTTCCTTTACTTTTGCCAACTGTTGTTTGGCATAACAGTGGGTTCGACAATGTTTGCAGGTCGGCTTCTCCCCTTCCAGCGGGCACTTGAGACGCCGGGTCACTGCATAGGTGAGAAAGGCTGCACATTCGGGACAGAGGGTGCGGCTCCCCAAGGTTTCGGGAAGGATAACCGCCTCACGTTCCACACGGCCATGTGTGCCGGTGCAGTACACTTCGACAAACTTCCCGATCAGCTTGATATCTTTTTGTTGGTGCCGTGTCATGGTTGTCATGGTGCTACTATCTCCCCACTGAACAGAATCATACATGACCCAGGTCAATTTTTTGAGTTTTTTCTTTGCGTGGTCGAGGGGAGTGGGATATTCTAAAAAAACAGCAGCGCGACACACCGATCCGTGGGGTATCTATGACAGTCAACGCCGTTTCTTTTGTAGCCAAATCCAATACCGGCAAGACCACCCTGCTTGAGGGGGTCATCGGGGAGCTGAAACGGCGGGGATATACCGTTGGGGCTCTGAAACACGACGCCCACCGTTTTGACATTGACCATCCCGGCAAGGATTCCCATCGGTTAACCGCCGCCGGAGCCGATACCATGCTGATTACCTCGCCGGAAAAATGCGCCCTGGTGAAGAAATATCCGGCTGCCCCCCCCCTTGACGAGCTGCTGGAGCTCTATTTTCCGATGTTGATATCGTGCTCACCGAAGGTTTCAAGCTGGGGCCTCTCCCTAAAATTGAAGTTCATCGCCGGGAACGGAGCACAACCCTGCTCTGTCGCGGCGAGCACCATGATGCCACTCTGATTGCGGTGGCCAGTGATGAACCATTGGCTCTCGATGTGCCGGTGCTTGATCTGAATGACGTGGCAGCCGTCACCGATTTTGTGGAACAGACCTTCCTGAAATAACATTTTCAACACACAAGGAACTACGCAGCGATGCTCAAATACGATAAAGGGATAACCAGTGGAATTGCCGATGAATGTCCCATCGAGTTTCCCATCAGACTGACCGTCAACGGTCGCTATCTGGCTACTCTGGTGGCATCCCCCCATGAAATCCGTTTTCTTGTGGCCGGTTTCCTCCGCACCCAGGGGTTCGTTCGGGAGATAGCCGACTTTATGTCCTTCGGCGTCTGTGACGAATCGGGAGAGGCCAGTATCCGGATCCGGGGAGAGCTGCCGGAACGCCTGACACCGGTCCTCACCTCGGGTTGCGGCGCCGGCATCTCTTTTTCCTTCAATGCGGGAGCCCCCAAGCGGGCAGACCGGCATATCCGCTTCACCCCGGAAGCAATTTTTGCCCTGATGCGGGACATGGCCCAACTGTCGGAACGGTATGGACGCCATGGCGGTATCCATTCGGCAGCGGTCAGTGACGGCACCACAATCTTGCTTCATGCCGAAGATCTGGGACGGCACAACACCATCGACCGCCTGGCAGGTCAGGCACTGTTCAAGAGCATTAATCTCGAGGGAACCCTGTTGCTGACCTCCGGCAGGGTATCCTCTGAAATGGCCACCAAGGCCGCCTCTCTGGGGGTAGCCTTGATCGCCTCCCGCACCTCCCCCACCGACCTGGCCGTCCGTATCTGCACGGAGCAGGGGATCGGCCTGGTTGCCTATGTCAGGGGGGAGAGTTTCCGGGTGGCTGCGTCTCCCGAACGGCTGGCACTCCCGGAAAAACAACGTCTAACCGATGTGACCGGGGTCATTCTGGCCGGTGGGGTTTCGAGCCGCATGGGACAGAACAAGGCACTCATGGAGATCAACGGTGTGCCAATGATCTCCGTAGTCTACCGGGCGGTTGCGGAGCTCTTTGAAGAGGTGCTGCTGGTGACCAATGCGCCGGAATTGTACGACTTCATCCCCTGCCGTAAAATAGCCGATATTTATCCGGCCATGGGTCCCCTGGGGGGAATCCATGCTGCCCTCTCCCACTGTAGCACCGAGCGGGTCTTTATCACCGCCTGCGACATGCCGGAACTGGATGTGCCGTTAATCCGCGAGCTTTGCAGTATTCGTTGCAGTGCCGACGTGGTAATTCCGGAGACCCCAGGGGGACTGGAGCCACTCCATGGAGTCTATGACAAAAGCTGCCTCCCCAAGATGGAAAAAATGTTAGGAGCGGGGGAACGACGGGTACTTTCCTTTCTGGAAATGGCAGAAGCACGTCTGGTGCCCCGAGGACGCATCGCCCTGACAAACCCGAACTTCTCCTCCTTTATCAACATCAATACCCCGGAAGATTTTCAGCGGGTGGTGCAACAGCCGCCGGAAACGCCCGAAGGGATCGTAACACCATGAAACTGACCGATTCCCATGGCAGAACGATCAATTACCTCCGCCTTTCGGTCACCGACCGCTGCAATATGCGCTGCCGTTACTGCATGCCTGCAGAGGGGGTTCCGCTCAAGGAACATGAGGCCATCCTCAGCTATGAGGAGCTTCTGCTCATCACCGAGGCCGCCCTTGCAATCGGCGTGGAAAAAGTCCGCATCACCGGGGGAGAGCCGCTGGTCAGGGGGGGCATCGTAGGATTCCTTGCGCAGTTATCGGCACTTCCCGGGCTCCGGCACCTTGCCCTGACCACCAACGGCCTGAAGCTGACGGAAATGGCGACAGACCTTTACCGGGCCGGACTGCAACGGCTCAACGTCAGTCTGGACTCCCTTAATCCGGCGACCTTTGCCGACATAACCCGGGGTGGCGATCTTACCAAAGTGTTGGCAGGACTTGATGCCGCTGAAGCCGCCGGTTTCCCCCCCCCAAAGCTTAATGTGGTTATTATGGCCGGTGTCAATGACCATGAGATTATCGACTTCGCCGAGATGACCCGCCGCCGGGGCAATTCAATCCGCTTCATCGAATACATGCCGGTGGTGAAGGAGGAGGGGTGGCAACGCTTCTCAGTCTCCGGCGAGGACATCATCGCCCGCATCGCCGCCCGCTATCGGTTGGAACCGGTGGACAAGGGGCCCTATGCCGGTCCCTCCCGGGATTTCCGCATTCCGGGGGGAAAAGGGAGTATCGGTATCATTACCGCCATCTCAGGACATTTTTGCAGCGACTGCAACCGGATCAGGGTCACCTCCACCGGCCAGGCCAAGGGGTGTCTCTTTTCTGACCAGCGAACCGACTTGGTTCCCTCCCTCCGCCCACCGGATCGGGACAAACTGGCAGCACAGCTGCGGGAAATCGTTTCAGGTAAACCGGAGCGCCATGGCATTTCCTGCGACACCTACCAGCATCAGAATTTTACCATGGCACAAATAGGGGGATAAAAAACAATGGCTATCGTCAAGGCGGTCTGCATCAGCGAAAAAAAGGGGGAGCGGAAACGTCCGGTCGCCAGCGTGGAACTGCGGGAACAGCATGGTATCGTCGGCGACGCCCACGCCGGAGAGTGGCACCGCCAGATAAGTCTTTTGGCTTCCGAGAGCATCGACAAGATGCGGGCAATGGGCCTGGATGTTGATGCGGGTGATTTTGCCGAAAACATCACCACCACCGGCATCGACCTGGTCTCTCTACCTATCGGCACCCGCCTGAGGATCGGCCCGACTTTACTGGAGGTGACCCAGATCGGCAAGGAATGTCACAACCGTTGCGCCATCTACGACCAGGCCGGTGACTGTGTGATGCCAAAGGAAGGAATCTTCGCCCGTGTCATCGGTAGCGGCGTTATTTCACCGGGTGATGGGGTGGATATACTTCCCTAAGCGTTTTTTCTTTGCCTCTCTCACCACATTACCTGTAGTATATCACGGTTGTAAAAATATCACTCTTATGGATACCATGACCAGCTATGGCTACTACTGAAGCAGAAGAACCCAAAAAAGAAAAAATGACCAAAGAGCTGCAGGGGATGGGACTGGCTTCCATCGGCACCTTTATTCTGCTGGCCTTCCTCACCTATTCAACCACCGATGTTTCCTGGAACAGCTACTCAAATGAGGGGGGAATTCATAACCTGGGAGGAAGGCTGGGGGCACAGATTGCCGACCTGTTCTTTATTAGCTTTGGCCTGGCCTCCTATCTGATCCCAACGGCTCTGCTTTATATGGCCTATACCCTGTTCCGCTTCAAGGTGATCCGCCTCCGTTCCTACAAACTGGGAGCCGCCTTTGGGTTACTCTTTTCTCTCTCTACCCTGCTGGCTTTTTGCAGTGACAAAGCGACCATCTTCGGTCAGCAGATGGCAACCGGCGGTGCCGTCGGCGTGGTTATCTCCCGCCTGCTTAAAAGCAGTGTGGGGGTCTCCGGTGCCCTGTTGCTGTTACTGCCACTGCTGGCCGCGTCGATCATGATTCTGGCCCGCTTCTCCTTTGTGCAGTTTGCCGGTTGGTGGCTGGAAAACGTCAAACAGAAATACGCCGTCTGGCAGGAGCACCGCGCCAAGGAGCAGAAGGAACATGAGCAGGCCGTGGCAAAGGAAGGGGAGAAGAGTCCCGCCGCACCTGCGGTTGCTGGCCCGGTGATCAAGCACCCAGCACCGGCACCGGTAGCGACGACACCTCCACCTCCCCCCCCCACCTTTCTGAAGAAGGAAAAGAAGAAGGAAGAGGCAAAAACGCTGGCCATTCAGGAATCCTTTGAATTTATCAAGGCCGAAGGGGATTTCCACACCCCCACCTTTTCATTGCTTGACACCCCCCCGGCAAACGAGAAGACCCTTGACCGGGACGCCTTGACCGCAAACGCCCGACTACTGGAGAAAAAGCTCAAGGATTACAACATTGACGGTGAAGTGGTGGAAATCTGCCCCGGCCCGGTCATCACCATGTACGAATTCCTCCCGGCCCCCGGCATCAAAATCAGCCGCATCGCCGGTTTGACCGACGACCTGACCATGGCTCTGCAGGCCATGTCGATCCGTATCGTGGCACCGATCCCGGGCAAAGGGGTGGTCGGCATCGAAGTCCCCAACCGCGACCGGGACATGGTGTTCCTCCGGGAGATTTTCAACTGTGAGCATTTTTCACACAGCCGGATGAAGCTCCCTCTGGCACTGGGCAAGGATATCGCCGGTCTGCCGGTGGTAACCGACCTGGCCAAGGCCCCCCATCTGCTGGTGGCCGGTTCCACCGGTTCCGGTAAATCGGTTTCCATCAACACCATGATTCTGTCGCTCCTTTACACCTCCACACCGAAGGATGTGCGGATGATCATGGTTGACCCGAAAATGCTCGAATTTTCCATGTATGAGGGGATTCCCCACCTGCTGCTGCCGGTGGTAACCGAACCGAAAAAGGCCTCCCTGGCTCTGAAATGGGCGGTCAATGAGATGGAACGACGCTATACCCTGCTCTCAGACAAAGGGGTTCGTAACATAGATTCCTACAACAAAAAACTTGCCGGGGAACTGGTGGAGCAAGAAGAACTGGCAACCCTGTCAGAAGCCGAAATAATTGATGAACTGGTGGAGTTGGAGGAGCTCGTCGAAGAGGGGGAAGAAGATGAGGTTGATCAGCTGCCGCTGCTCGTTGATGACGGCGAAATGCTCATACACAGCCACCTCCCCTACATTGTGGTCATTGTTGACGAGCTCGCCGACCTGATGATGGTGGCCGGCCGGGAGGTGGAGGAGCATATCGCCCGCCTCGCCCAAAAAGCCCGTGCCTCCGGCATCCACCTGATTCTGGCCACCCAGCGTCCATCGGTAGACGTCATCACCGGCCTGATCAAGGCCAACCTGCCGTCCCGTATCTCCTTTCAGGTGACTTCAAAGGTGGACTCCCGTACCATCCTGGATTGCAACGGTGCCGAAAGTCTGCTGGGAGCCGGTGACATGCTCTACATGCCCCCCGGCACCTCCCGCCTCCAGCGTATCCATGGAGCTTTCGTCTCCGACGCCGAAGTTCAGCGGGTCGTTGATTTCCTCAAGAGACAGGGGAAACCGGTGTACGAAAAATCTATTATGGAGATGAAAGATACGGACGAAAAAGGCAGTTCAGGAAACGATGAGGAGCTGGACGAACGGTGGGAGGATGCCCTCCGTTTGGTTGCCGAAACCAAGCAGGCCAGTATTTCCATGGTGCAGCGTCGCCTCCGCATCGGCTACAACCGGGCTGCCCGCATTGTGGAGATGATGGAGAGTGAAGGGATGATCGCCCCCAGCGACGGCACCAGCAAGCCACGGGAGATCAAACTGGAGCTGATCCACGCCTATCTCAATTCTCAGGTAACACGATAATTAAAAACACACCACGTGAGGGTATCTATGACCATCCACGCCGCCGCACTCCAATTTAACGTAAAGCAGGGGGATGTTGACGCCAACCTTTCCTATGTCAGGGAGGCACTCACCCGCGTAGCCGCCTCCGGAGCCAACCTGGCAGTACTGCCGGAGATGTGGTCCAGCGGCTTTTCCTACCGGAATCTGAACGAACTGGCTCTGCGAAGTGACGCCATCATTGAAGAATTACGGGAGCTTTCGGCACGTCTCAAACTAGTGATTGTGGGGAGCCTGCCGGAACCGAACGGTGACAAGGTTTTCAACAGCATCACGGTACTCGACAACGGCACCATTGCCGGTGTCTACCGCAAGCTCCACCTTTTCTCCCTGCTGGGCGAAGACAGAGCCTTTTCAGCAGGCGATTCCTGGCTGATGGCTCGCACATCCCTTGGCAACATTGGCGTCATCATCTGCTACGACCTCCGGTTCCCCGAACTGTCACGGTGCCTTGCCCTTGAAGGAGCCCAGATCATCTGCGTTCCAGCCCAGTGGCCCAAGCCGCGGCAGGAGCATTGGCGTACCCTGCTCAGGGCACGAGCCATTGAAAACCAGCTTTATGTCATCTCCTGCAATGCCTGCGGCATCATCGGCAAACTGGATTTTTTCGGCATGAGCATGATCATTGATCCCAAGGGGGAACTACTGGCAGAGGCGGGTGAAGAGGAGACCGAAATCATGGCTCCTCTGGATATGCAGTTGATGGCTGACTGGCGGGCACAAATCCCCTGTTTTTCTGACCGGAGAGCGGAGTTGTACTGACACTCTCACACAGACAATTTCCGTAACAACTCCGGTTCATGCAACGCATCACGCAGCGTGCTCCGGAGTGCTTCAACCTCCAAAAGCCCCTCTTGCTTCGACATGAACCCGCTTTTCATCCGTAACCGCAGCTGTTTCCGCAGACCATCCACAGCGGCCAGGGCCTTTTCGCCCGTGGGGTCAACCTGAAGGTAACGGGACTGTTCGGGAAAACGCAGCACGTCAAAGACGGCTATGCCGGCCAGTTGCATATATTCGTCCCGATCGGCCGGAGCCAGTTGGTAACGGGATTTGCTGGAGAGGGTCTGCACGAGCAGTTGCAGATGCTCCAAGCGGGACAGCAGCATGATTGAACTAAAAATCCGTTTGTTGGTGCCGAAGGAAAACAGAGTGGGAGAGAGCACCGAGCGGAGCAGTTGATCGTTGGCTCGTTGATCCGTACGACAGACCGCCCGGGCAAGCTCCCAGGTATCTTTTTCCACAAACGCCTCAAAGCGCATCTCCCAATAGGCATGTTTCATGGTGATGGCGGCAAAGGAGCGGAGAATCTTATAGGGGACGTAGTAATTATGAGCCACCGTATCGGCGGCAAGGTGGCACAGGTAGCCATAGCAGCAAGCCCGCTGCCGATTGGAGCGAGCCCCAGCGAGCAAGGTTTGTCCGATCCCCCAGCGATGGCAATGAAGCAGGTAATGGGTATACTTCTTGCCCACCGTGATGTCCGGGGCGAGACAGCCATAGAGAAAATCAAAGGGATAGACGGAAATAAGTTCAGCCACAGCCGGTGCAATTACCCCCGGGTTGGCCAATACCTGGGCACCCAGTTGCAGATGGATACCTCCCCCCCAGGCAACGGCTTCCGTGGGGAGCAGAACAGCGATTATGGAAAACAGCAGGAGAACCATGGTACTCTTTCATTTTGACAGGTCAGGAAGTTACTGCTAAATTATCATGCTACGCTTTTTTTTCTAAAATAGTATCTAATTCGACATGAGGAGCCACGCCGTGACTGACCAACGCCCGTTATACGCATCCCTCACCGCCTATCTGGAGGATCTTCAGGAAAGTGGCATTGACGGCATTCCCCCCGAATTAATGGCAGCCGCCCAACCACTGCCCCCCACGCCGCCTGCTGCCGTCATGGCGCAGAGCCCCCCCCCTCCGGCGGAAGAACCGCAGGAGATCGTCGGACTTCACGAGACCCTGGAACAGATCAGGAAGAGTTTGGGTGCCTGTCAGCGCTGTAAACTGGGAGCTACCAGGAAGAACCTGGTGTTCGGCGTCGGCACCCCCCGGGCACGACTGGTATTTGTCGGAGAAGGGCCAGGGGCCGATGAGGACAGCCAGGGGGAACCCTTTGTCGGTGATGCCGGCAAGATGCTCAACCGGATCATCGCCGCCATGGAACTGAAACGGGAGGAGGTCTATATCTGCAACGTGGTGAAATGCCGCCCCCCCCAGAATCGTCCCCCCGAAAGTGACGAGGTTCAGACCTGTTCTCCATTCCTGTTTCGGCAACTCCGTGCCATCAAACCGGAGGTGGTGGTGGCACTCGGCACCTCAGCCACCCAGGCACTGCTGCAAACCAAGGTGGCAATCTCAAAAATGCGGGGGAAGTTTCACGACCTCGACGGCATACCGCTCATGCCGACCTATCACCCTTCCTACCTGCTCCGCACCGGCGGCAATTCCGATTCCTTCTGGAGTGTGTGGGACGACATGACCCAGGTGTTACAGCTTCTTAACCTGCCGGTACCGAACAAGAGCAGGAAAAAATAGGGTACCTGTTCCACGGGAACCGGAGCACCATCGCAAGCCCCTCACTTCAGCCATGGGGTGAGACGGCAAGGATAACAAGCGTTGTAGTAGATTTAGTCCGAAAATGAATTCAGAAGACATCGAGCAGCAGAAGGAACTATGAAACGAGCCAAGACCGATACCTTTATACATGAGCTGCCGCTGGTGGTAACGCCGGAAGCGGAGCGGACTCTTGATGCTCGCTTCGAAGGAGGGCAGAGCTATGCTTGCAGTTAGACTACCAGCAGATATTGAAGCTCGCTTGGGGAACCTTGCACTAACAACAGGTCGGACAAAAAGCTATTACGCTCGTGAAGCTATTCTTGAGCACCTGGACGATCTGGAAGACCTTTATCTTGCCG
>CAIRBT010000160.1 GCA_903876875.1 uncultured Geobacteraceae bacterium | reverse complement strand
TGTTTTTGCCATTTGGGGGCTCGCTTTCAAGCCGAATACCGACGATATGCGTGAAGCTCCGAGTCGCAGGGTAATTGATGAGCTTTTGAAACGAGAGTGCGCCATATCCGCTTCCCACAGCCGGATCAGACGGCTCGTGAACATATCTGGCGGCGGCATCTTGTGCCAGATATGCCGTTGGACCAAGATGTCAATGTGGTCGAACTTGCAGCCGTAGGTAATCAGTTTTCGGGACGTGAAATCAAGAATGCTGTTGTAGATGCCGCTATTCAATCCGCTCGTAACGGGAAAATGTGCGTTTCACAGCATGACCTGCTGACAGCAGTTAATAAAATTTCCTTGTCACTACGTGAGCTGCGACCTCATGTGGAAGTTAAGTCAGTAGCGTTTACGTGAACGCAAGGAGTGTGAACCATGAAACGACTAAAGAGTGCCAGCCTGTCAATTCTCAGAATTACAACCAAAACAGCACAGCGAGTCACCGGTGCTGTCTGGGACAATCGCGAAGAATTAGCAAAGGCGGCCAAAGCAGCTGCTTCAGTTGGCGTTAATGCCGGAAAAAAAGTTACGTCTGGTGCTGGTGAGGCTGGCAGGTATGTGTATAACCACAGAGGTGCCATTGCTACGGGAGCAGCGGTTACCGGAAGCGCGGCATTTGCGGTAGGTAAAGGTGCCGCACAGCTTACCTATGACACTGGTTCACTGGCACTCTACCGGGACACTCGGATTGCTGAGCTGCGTAAGCAACTCCATGAGCAGGGGCTTCGTTACAATGCATTGGTATCAAGAAAATGGCATGGTACTCCGATGGCTGAAACCCTTGCAGTGGGCGGCAGTCTGTTAACGGATATAATTTCAACAGGTCATACACCTGATGACGTTCAGAGAGCATTTGAGCTGGCCTATCCACATGCAGCTCAGACAATGTCGTTTGCCGAAGACGCCTCACGTCTGCACGGCCAAGAACTCGTTGGGCTTATTAACGGTGTTAAGGGCAAGCTGTTTGAGATAAAATATGTTGATTACCTGAACAGCGGAGAGCTTCCGGATGGGTACACCGCCCATTTAGCAGTATCTCCTATCCAACCGGGCTGGGACATTGCAGTACATGGACCGGATGGGCACACCGCCGAACTTCTCCAATTGAAAGCAGCAGATTCTGTCAGTTATGTAAAAGACGCATTAATCCATCATCCTGATATTCACGTAGTTACCACCGACGAAGTATATGACAAACTGGTTCTGCATGGTGCTATCGGAGATGTAAGTAACTCGGTAATCAGTAATACGGGGCTGAATGACCACGTCGCCAATGCTGCTGAACATGCCAATATAAATGTGCATTGGGCACCACCGGTAATCGCTTTGGCGCTACATGCGTTTTCAGCCTACCGGCTAGATACCGACATTAATGGAAAAGCTCGCTATTTCGGAGAACGCTTTGGTAAATCATGGATGTGCTATCTGCTTGGGGGAGCGGTTGCCACGGCAACTCAAGCCAACTGGCTCGGCCTCGTAACCGGTATGAGTACACGTTACCTTGCTGCAAAGGGGAAAGCGCGTCGAGAACTATGCCAAGAGATGGAACGCCAGATTGCCCGAAACGAACTTATGCTGACACGCGAAAGTTTCTTCGTAAAATGCTGAATACTTCCGTGTCTACAAATACTATAATGCTTACGGTTTTTCGGACAGGTAGTTAAGTTTGGTTTGCCCATGATTACGGAGGTAATCTATGATGGCAAACATGAGAACAAAACGTACATCCGAATTCAAGCGAAGATTGCATTGGCTGCAATCCGAGGCGATCAGACCGTTACCGAGCTGGCTTCCCTCTACAAAGTGCATCCAAATCAGATCACCACCTGTGCGTCAAATTGCTTGTAATACGGGGAGAGCGGGTATATAAAATGCGCCAATTATGTATTCTTCGTGAAAGGTTCTCCGTGAGCACTTCTTATCGTTACCTTCTGTTACTCCGGATGATCCCCCGTTATCCTCGCAAGATTGACACCGCTACAATTGCCACGTTGCTGGAGCGGGACGGCATGACGGTTCACCGCCGTTCCATCCAGCGCGACCTGGAGAAACTTTCCCAGTCATTTGCCATTATCTGCGATGACCAGCATAAACCATATGGATGGTCATGGACCGTTGATGCTCCCTCCCTGGACATACCAACTATGTCACCAACCGCAGCGTTGGCTTATCGCATGGTTGCGGACTTCATGTCAGATATGTTTCCGAAGGATATTTACGATCAGCTGAAAGCCCATTTTCGTTATGCCAATACGTTGCTGAGCCAAATCGACAAGAACACACTCAAGGAATGGCCTGATAAAGTGCGGACTCTCGGCAGAAGCCAACCGCTGCTGCCACCAAGCATACCGGCAGAGGTGTTCGCGGTGGTTTCCGATTCGCTTTTGGAAGGAAAGCGTTTTCAGGTGGTTTATCAGAAGCGGGGCGAGCGGGAACCGGTGTCTTGGACAATCAATCCGCTGGGAATTGTGCTGCATGATCGCCTGATAACCTTGGTCTGTACGGTGGGCAATTACCGTCAGCGAAAGGATATCCGCCAGCTGCAGCTGCACCGGATAAAAACGGCCATACCGCTTGATGAGCCAGCATTGTCACCGGAGTGGTTTACTTTGGATGAGTACATTGCCGGAGGAGCTTTCAGTTACAACATTGGCGAGGGAACAGTCCGGCTGAAAGCGATCTTTGAGCATGATGCCGCAATCCACCTGGAAGAAACGGCGTTGTCAGAAGATCAGCAATTGACAGATCGAGGTGACGGCACCGTTTTGGTCGAGGCCACTGTAGCGGATACACGTCAGCTGCGTTGGTGGCTGCTGGGATTTGGCGGCAGGGTAGAAGTGCTTGAGCCGCAGGGGCTACGTGAAGAGTTAAAAGATCATGCTGTCAAAATGATGTCGAGATACACATAAATCAAAACGACAAGAGAATGTTTACTCGGTTCAGTGCTGACCTATGTCAAATGCTGCGTCATGGAGGTAATAGAGCATCGACCGAGCCCGACTGGCACCGACGTAAAGATTCGCTGGTTTGCATGCTCGTAATTTGCCATCGACACCACAGAGGATAACGACATCTGCCTCAAGCCCTTTGAAAGCCTGAATGGTGCCGACCCTGATTTTTCCTGATGCAGCGACGGTCATGTTGGTTGTGAACTTTGTGGTATCTTGTTGAATAATCTCACCAAGGCCGACTTGAATGCTGTCGTGTTTGTAGGGTGACAAAATGACAATGTCGTCGGGCTTGACCTTCTGCTTGCCCGTGAGATCACTGATAATCGTCATAAGTTGTTGCGCCATCTCTTTTGTTGTGCGGTAGGACATGATGACGGGTTGCGGCCCGTCATCCACAGCATAGTTCGATTGCCCCTTCAACTCTCCAATCCGGCATGCGAACTCACCTATTTGTCGGGTGTTGCGGAGGTTGGTTTCAAGTCTGATCGGTTCCGCCAAAAAGGGTGGCTGCCATGCGTCGGTAGAGTTGAAGACACCTTGGTTGGTATCATAAAAGGCATAGAGCGAACAGTTGGGGATCCCCAGTTCTTCAAGCGCAATCCACCAGGTGTCAAGAAAGTCAAAAGCCTCGTCAACGATGATGGTGTCATATCGCAAGTCATCCATGCCTACGGTACGCTCAAGCAGTTCAGGGCAGGTACGGTGGAAAAAGTCCGGGAGTAACTGAGGATCTGATGGGACTACGTGCGGTACATTGAACTGTTCACACCTTTTGCGGACCAGCTCATGGAAGTTGAGTACGTCAATATTTTCGTACCCATCAAATTCACTTTCAAGGTACTTGGCAAGATTTTTATTAAAGCAGGTGAGTAAGACTTTTTTGCCCTGCTGTTGATGATCTCGGGCCAACCGTACGGCCAGGATAGTCTTACCGGAACCGGCACCCCCTTCGACGAGTAAGCGTTTCATGGTGCGCAGGATACGCAGTGTTTCAATCTGGTTGTCGGTCATCTGAAAGAGCCGCTCACGGATGTCACCGAGTATGATACCAAGCGGGGGCATCAAATTGACTTCGGGGACAATTGTTTGAATAAGGATGTTGATTTCGCGCTGAGTCCACTTTTCGGCGTGGGGACAGGACTGTTGCATAATGGTGATGATCGATTCTTCCGGGTTTTTGAGGTGCCGTGAGTCGAGCAGGTATGAACCACCAGGGATTTCGGGAGGGTGGATTACATTCCATTCCAGATCAGGAAACCAGGCCGTGTGAGTAAATGCGGTATGTTTAAGTATGCCGTGACCGAGAATGGTCTTCTCAAGCCGGGGGTAGAAATAGTACCTGCTGCGAGCCGCCTGTTCAATCGGTGACATTTTCATCTGCGTTTTTGTTTCGCCCGTGTGTCGATCCTGATAATACCATTTTCCGGCTTCCAGTTTGACTCCGCCGGCCTTGATTTCAACGAAGAGGATGCCATAGTCAGGGTTAAAAAGGATCAGATCAACCTCGCCGACCCGTTCTCCATGTTTCTCTAACGTGCGCCATTCGATGCCGTGGAAGATGTGCCAGGTATCGTTGAGTGAGTTCAATATCCGTAATATTTTATACTCGGCATGATCACCCGGTTTATCAATTGTGATAGTTTTGGCAAAATCGAGAGAGGGGTAGTAATGAGGCACTGAATATCTCCGGTGGTACTGCCGTCAATGAAAGTCATGAAACTTTTAGTAGAGTCTTGGTAAGTATTGCTTCTACCTACTTGGTTTGATCGCTCCCGAAAAAACGTTCGGAGAGGCAGTACTCATTATTTTTCAGCCCTCTAACCATAAATTCTGCGGTAGAGGCATAATTAGTATGGCACTACATTTGCGTTTAAAAGACAACTACATGATATTATATTTTTTTATACAAATAGAGACAAATATAGGTAAAAAAAATAGCACCGTTGGTGTTAAAAATGGGTTAAGAGAAGACGCATTAGTTTCCAAATGGCAACATTTCCAAGATGACAATGGAAATTATCTATTATATATTTGATACCATGTTATCGTATACTGTAAACACATTCCATTGTGTATTAACGAACAATGCGTTACTACCCGCCTATAAAGGCTCAACTTTTCGGGGGGCCTTTGGTGTTGCCCTCAAAAAAGTTTCCTGCGCCGTTCGAAATAAAGTATGCGCAGATTGCTTATTGTCCGCCCGCTGTATATATGCTCTTATTTTTGAGCCCACTTCCTGGCAACATAATTTATCTCGCACGGCAACACCCACGCATCCCTATATCATCGAGCCTGACACATCGCACCAAACACACTATTCCATTGGTGCTTTATTCTGTTTTAACGTAGTGCTTTTCGGTGACCACATCCACTCAATTCCCTATTTTATCTATGCCGTACAAATTATGGGCGAGACCGGAATAGGCAGTAAAAAGGGAGGGGGCAGAGCACAATTCACATTACGTGAAGTCACTGGGGCAGATGGTTCACAGATCTATGGGTCCGCTTCGAACCGAACATTTCCTTCCAGCCAAACCCTCACGCTGAAGACGCCACAAGTCAATTCTGTTCAAACGGGAAAACTGTCAGTCTCTCTCAAAACTCCTCTCCGTTTAAAAAGTGATAATAAACTAACTGATAAATTACCCTTTCAAGAATTTATTCGAGCCTGTCTGCGGCAAGTTGCAGCATTCCACACAGCTTACGGCGATGGTGACCCTCCACTTGATTATCGTAGTATTGTAGCAGATGCCGCTGTCGTTAAAAGTATAGAGTCATCACTACACTGGCATGACTGGAAAAGGTATTCTAACCGCCAACAGCATGCGATGCTTTTTGGAGGGTTACTTGGCAACATTTCCTTTGTTGGAAAAATTGGTCAATTAATGCAGATTATCGATCAAGCACGGGTCACACACATTGGCAAGCAGGTGACGTTCGGCCTTGGGCAGTTTAGTTATGTATGGGAACCGGAGAGCGAATGAAAAGATATCTGATTGCAGCAAGTGGCATGTCTCCACAAGTCATAACAGAAACCCTCTATGCCCTTCATTTGGAAGGGCGGATGGTTGACGGTATTCGCATTTTAACTACCCGAGACGGGAAAGCAGCTATTTATTCTCATCTTCTCAACCAAGAGGACGGACACTATTACAGCTT
>CAIRBT010000159.1 GCA_903876875.1 uncultured Geobacteraceae bacterium | reverse complement strand
TTGATTGAACCACAGAAATAATTGGGATTATTTGCAGACCACTGCTTTTGGCTGGCACTTTTACTCGCCTGTCGGCATTCGGCCTTACCGCAATACACCTGCTTTTTGGCGTTACGATAATCAGGGGTGAAAATGTCCTTACAGCACCGGCACTGCCGAGTTCGTTTGTGGTTCATTGCCCGACACCTCCAGGCAAATCATGGAGATTACGTTACAAATTGGGAAGAAGAGAATGAAATGAGGAAAAGCGGAAGAAGATAAAATTGATTTTAAAATTAGTGGGAAGAAGATGAAGCTGCGGAAGAACAAGCAAATTCAAGATGCCGGAAGAAGAACAATTTCAGAACACCGGTGACAATCTATAGCCACCTTGTGACATGTTGACTCGTCAGTAAACTCGTCAGTCACAAAAAAACAGGGAGCTACGATTTTGTCGTAACCCCCTGTTTTGTTTGGCTCCCCAATAAGGACAAATCTGGTTACTGGGTGGAGAATATTTCAACGAACTGAATATTTCAAGACGATAGATTGATTTGAGTATCGCCAGTGTATCCAAAACGGAAGAAGTCGGGCAATGGGATGAGTCTGTCAACCTGTAAAACTGCGATTTCGCAATCACAATCAAATCCTGTTCATCTCAGCAAGTTTGCGGTAATGCGCACCCAGCGCGGTCAATTTGCAGCCAGTCGAATTTATCGCAGCGTAGTACATATGTTCAGCATCGACAGGCATTACCAAACCATGCCGATTGCACATTTGCAGTTCTTTGAAGATTCGAGAGTTGTTTTCGTTAACCGGTACATCCCGAAATTCGGCAGGTATATTCTCTCGATCCGGCTCAAATGATGGATCGAGCCGAAATGTAGAAGCAGCATCAGGAAAATACTCCGGCAATCGTCGAAGTATTTCCAGCGATATTTTTGGGCTTACCTGTCTGAGTGTCACAAATGTTTGAACATTCGCCTTGTAGATGGGGCGTTGTTCCCAAGGTCCCAATGTCTGGTCGACGTGGGAATAGAGAGACGCCGGAGTTATTCGACCGCAAATGTCAGCCGAGCTACCGCTTAAGCCATCCAGCAAAATATCGGTGAAAAGCCCATGTCCCTTGAATTCTCCCGCAGTACCGTCACGATGACACGCTGTCAGAATCGTTACGCCAGTACCAATCGCAGTGATTTGCTCATTCCCTAAAGCAGGAACCTCCCCGGCAAACCCAGAGTGGCAACTATCGAGGACTATCACGGTTGACTTGATGCGCGGATATGCTCTGTTTGCCAGACCCAATATTTCCGAAAGAGACATCCCCCACGATCCCTTAGCGCCATTCTGACTGACAATATAGCCAGCGTTTGTATCAGGATTAATGATCCCGTGACCGGCAAAAAATAAGAGAACCGTATCAGCATCACCCATAAACAGTTGGTGAATGGCTTCACTTAAAACGGCAGTAGTAACATTAACCTCATTACTCGTTAGACTGCGTATTGAAAAGTTAGGTGATCCATCCCCATTTTTTTCAAGTGTATTTGCTATGGCAACTGCATCATTGACGCACCCACTCAGTGGACTACTCGGATAATCATCTATGCCAACGACGAGAGCTTTCTTCATCTGCTACCTCCCACCACCGATCAATGTCTTGAGGTTTTCCCAAGTCCACTTGTAAAGTTTATCGGTGCTTTTTGCCGCTTTCGGCTTAACACAGGTTTTGTCGGCATAACCGGCAAGCAAAAAATAAAGCACCATTTCTTCTTGAGCTATGGTGAGCTCGGCGTTTACCCCTGTGGCGGTATCGGTATGCTGGCCGCATATTACCGCAACCACATCAACTGATTTGATTCGTGTGCGAGCTTTTGCCGTCCAGTCTCCGGTTATGGGCTCTTTTATTGACCAGTCGGACAGCTCGAATGGACTGTCTTCATGTTTAGATTGCCCAACAAGAAACGTCTTTAATATTTCATCATGATCGTAGTCAAAACTGATGAAAACTCGTTTTTTAGCCATATTGAGGCCCTCCAGAATTATATACGTTATTCACTCAACGTTTTCAAATACGTAACTTCAAACGCCTTACACTGCCGGTGCTTCTGTAACCTATTGGCAATAGCAAACGTATCGTTCATCTCATAGTGCTGGAATATGTCGAGGCCGCGATCTAGCAGGATCTTCCACCCGGTGTCAGTAACTATGTGACGGGCATGGATGGTGTTGCTAACGTCGAACTCCCAGGCGAACTGAATCCCTATAGGTGCGCAGGTGTCCTGCATTTTCTGGAACTGCTCTAGCTGTTGCGGCCCTTTGAAATCATCTTCCACTGTGATCAGGTGTACAACAACTTCATCCTCATCTTGCTTGACCTTGGCAACGGTTTCCAGGAACTCCATCAGGTTCCTCACCTGGAAGAATAGCCGGATGTATGGATCAGTGATAACGATCTTGCCGGCATTTTTCAGATATGGTCCCAGTAGGGTATCGAAGGATACGCCCCGCTGGTTTTCTGAGAAGGTGACATGCTTTTCAGTCAGCTCTTCCTTCGCCTTCTGCTTCTCATCTGTTTTCGTTTCAGTGTTATCAGTCTCTTCTGAAGGTTCCTCGGGTTCATTCGTTTCTGCTGTTTTTGATCGGTAATATTGAGGGTACTGTTCCTCTTCGAGGGTTCTCACAGGAATCAGGCTGCCAGCCCCAGCAGAATAACCAAACCGGACAGGCTCAAAGGTTGGATCAATCCGCATTACCTGATCTTTTACCCGCTTACGCCCTTCAATGGAAAAACGGAGGATTTCCTCCATCTCTTCTTTTGTTGCCTCGCCTGATGGGTAGAGGATCTTCATCAAGCCGGAGAAGGTCTTGTTAATGCCGTCCTTATCGCGGGTTGAGATATCTTTCGATAATGTGAAGTGTTCAGTGTACTTCTGAGAGAAGTCGTGAGACCGCAAGCTCCGCAGGATTTCTGCCAGATAATCAACTACGAAGCCGTATCCTGATGAGAACATTTCCCCTCGGATAATATCCACTTCCCAGCCGGGGATGTAGAAGTGGAGACGATCAAGGAATGCTGAGTCGTAGTATTTCTCGGGCAGTTCATCAAAGAGGTCGGTGTGCTTCAGCATGTACGGCAGGTTGTGCTGCGTATTGCCGACAAAGGCTATTGATGCTTCAGCCCCCAGTGTCTCGACTCCACGAGAGAATGACTTATTAGCCATGTAGTTCTTCATGATGTCTACCAGAGCCTTATCAACTTTCTTACCCTTGCCAGCAAACTCGTCAAAAGCGACTGCATCCCAGTAGCCGACAAGGCCAAGCTTGCCATTGGAATTATTGACAAACAGTTTTGGAACCGTGACTTCGCCACCGGAAATCAGAATGCCATGGGGAGAAAACTCGGAATAGATATGGGATTTGCCGGTGCCCTTCGGCCCAAGCTCAATGAGATTGTAGTTACGCTCACAAAATGGAATCAGACGGATCAGTTGCAGCAGTTTGCTTCGTTTTCCGAACATCTCCGGATTGAAACCTATGCTCGTGATCAATAAGTCAATCCACTCATCAGTTGTGAACTTTTGCCGTGCCGACAGATAGCCATCAAAGTCAAAGCTGGAAAGCTGAATCGGCTTAATGCTGCTCAACAGCCAGGGGCAGGCGTTCTTGTCTTCAGTGAATTCATACTCCACATCGGAAATACACCACACACCACCTACCAGCAATTTCGGGTGTTTCTTGATGGTGTCACTGTCCACAATGACTTTGCTAATCCCAAGGTTGGCAAATGTAGCCTCGTACATGTCGCTCTTGTCGTTCAGAGAAACGCTGATCTTGTCGATGACCTTGTGTCGTCCCTTTTCCTTGGTGATGGACTTCACCAGTCCCGATTCATTCCGGTGGACGTAATGCTTGCGCAGGATCTCCTTGACGGTTTCGATCCCTGACTGGATGCTGACCTCATCCGACGTAGCACAGTACTGCCCCAGCAGGTACTCCAGTACGTAGGATGGTACGATGGCATTCCCTTTAACCGCCTTAACCAGATCCTTGCGGACGACGAGGCCGGAGAAATGCTCATTTATCTTGTTGTCGAGTTCACTCATCGGAAGGGCACTCCATTAAAAATCGAAATCACTGGTAAATGAACGCCTGACCAGATAGCGGGCCGATTTGTATTCGCGGTAATGTGATGTTGCTCCGACCCGTTCTTCAAGCTTGAGAAGGACTTCCTGCCCGTTTGCCGCATCAGCCTTACGGCTCAACACAAATCGTACCTGCATCTCACGGTC
Organism: uncultured Geobacteraceae bacterium; assembly: GCA_903876875.1. GTDB lineage: Bacteria > Desulfobacterota > Desulfuromonadia > Geobacterales > Pseudopelobacteraceae > JACRCG01. The sequence goes on along the minus strand of CAIRBT010000159.1, from coordinate 9,965 downwards.
ACGGGGATTGTCAGAAGCCAGATCAAATTTCAGTTCATGCCTGTCGGATATCAATTCACCTGCTTGTGTATAGATACCAGCTCTGAGAGTGCGGGACTGCACCTTGTCGCAGGCTGGCTGAACCTGATAAAAGACCACGGATAACTGACCAGACGATATGATCGATGTAGCACCACGGAGAATCTCGATTTCAACAGCGGAGGTATCGCTCTGCCGCTTCTTGTTGATCTGGATTACCGGTATGACCGTTTCCTGCAGCGAAGCCCCACCGTGGACATATCTGCTGCCCGAACCCTTCAGGCGCAGCCGGTTGATTGACTTCGGAATCTGGACCTGCTGATCACCTGTCAAGCCAAGCTGGGATACTGTGAATGTGCGCAGCCCCTGATTATCGTTCATCCCCTTGCCAATCACGAAACGCCGGTCCCTGAAGAGGACCGTTGAACCGGATGCTTCGGCGCCAAGAAAATCACTTTCGTCAATTGCGCGGTTTTGGTAGATGAAACCATGATCAGTAGTTATCAGCAGGTTGTTGGCATTGGCGGCAGCGAGTTTTTTGATAAGCCTGATTATTTCCAGGAGAGTTTCTTCTACCGCTTCAAAGGCTCGTTCCTCGGATACCTGCTTGTCGCCGGTAGCGTCAATCCGGTTATGATAGACATAAATCAGATCGTGATCCCGCAACAGTGCCCGGCAGTCATCACCATTCAGGCGCATGATCTCATCGGCCTTCACCGCCGTGGAGCGTTGCTCTACAGATTCGGCAAGAATTCTGGTTCGATTGGCTGTCCCCTGCGAACTGATTCCATTAACAAATGCCGCACCAGTATCGTCCTGTGCCAATGACAGTTCCCTGTTTGGCAACAGAGCAGCCATACCCAGTTGCGTATAACTGGGCAACATGGCCAGCGCCTGATCAAGCTTGGCAGTGTAGCGGTCCTCCTGGCGAATCAGCCCGATGAGCTCTTCACCGATTTCATAGCGTAGCGCGTCAGAGATAATGACGATAATTTTCTTGTTGTCCTTCAGAAACGGTTGAACCCATTTTGAAAAGAAATCCCTCTGCAACGGAATATCGCCGGCTCCCCAGCGGGTTGCAGCGTCCACATGCTGTTGCCAGGCATCATTGACTTTCAGCAGGAAATTGTTTGAGTAGAGGTTTTCAATCTGCTCGTTAAGCTGTTCCAGCAGCGAGGTCTGCCCGGACTTCCCGGCATGGAAGATGAACTTGCGATAAAGCTGGTCGAGACGGAACCAGGATTGACAGTACCGCTGAATACCGTCCGACATGGACTGCATGGCAAGGTTGGACTCTTCCTGTGCAGCAATGAAACGGGCAGCAACGTCAATGGCTTCATATATGTTGCGGAACTCGCTGTACCAGTGACTTGAGCGCCGTTGACGGATAAACGAAACAGAATCGTTTGCCGAGATAGTCCGGTCAACAACCTGTTGAACAAGATCGCTCAGAATTTTTTGATCAATTATCCGGAAATAATCCATTTCCAGCAGGTCGCGAAAATCGCGCTGGCCCAGATCATGCTCAATATCCAGAAGCTCGCTGCACTCCGTGGCGAGCTTTTCATAAGACACCTCATACTGACGGCTATCCTTCCAGCGTTTCAGGAAGACAAGAGCATCGCCACCCAGCCGGGCAGTGCCGTTGGTTCCCATGGCATAACATGACTTAAACAGCTCGATGGCAAAATCTCTGATCCCCGGCGTGGCTGACGTATAGCCATAGCATCGCTCAAGCTGCTTCAACAGGAACGCCTCCAGATCGCAGCGTTTAATCAACTTGATCTTTTCATCCCGGCTTTCCGCCAGCTCGGCCAGGAGGTTCTCAAGAACGCTTTCCAGACGGGTGTCGGCGCCGCTGCAGATTGCCAGCATCTTGAGTCGAATCGCGCCTGGTGTATCATTGTCAGCAAGTACCCTTTTCAGCCCCTCTCGCCTCTTGGCGGCATTGAAAAACTCGCCATGGATCTGGACAATATCGGCAAACTCAGGCCCAAGGTCCAGCTCACTGAGCCAGATTCCGGCCTGATCGGTGCGAAACTCTCCGTAGGCGAGCTGCACATCCAGCAGCCAGTTGTTGATATCTTCCGGCTGCGGTCCTTCATTATAAAGTAGGAACTTCTGTTCCGACGCTTCCCTCAGGATTCGGTATTTGATGCCGAATTCATTGTTGTTCAGTTCGATCTTATCAATGCCCGCAAGACTCAGAGCCTCAAACTCCTTGCGGAGCTCTTTCTTTGCGTCGTACCAGAAAACGATCCGATGCTTGTCGAAAATTCGTGTCAGTGCCTGTGTGATTCGATCCATTGTCGGCGTCCGGTCAGTCTTGAAGTTTTACAACAAGCCGGTACACCGTAGAACCAGTGGTGCGGGGCCAGTCAGTACAGGGGGGATTATCCTTGCGGCGGGCTCGGTCAACGGCTGCAGTGATACCAGGTATCAGCTTGACCGTTTCAATATGTTTGTCATAGCTGGGTATGTAACGTTTCAGACGATCTTTACATTGACGATTGTTCGTAACACCGACAGCATCTTCAAAATGCAGCAGCAGCCACAATTCAAAGCAGGGATTGCTGACCGCAAGACCATACTGCTCGTTTGCAACCGCCCATTCATGCAGTTGGGCAAGCTGTTCTTCTGTCCACTGATCCCTGTCAATTACCAACCATGCGGCATCACCGGGTTTGAGGCGGTTGCCCTTGAGGTAGTGCTTCATGCGTCCTAATACATGCTTTGGGTCACTGTGGGTGCCTTTTACCCATTTTATTGTAATCGTGGTCGTTCTGCTGTTGAACAGTTCAAAATACTGCGGTTCTGTTGTGGTTCCCTCGGTAGCGAGCACGAATACCTTGCGATAATTGAGAAACGGAACCTTCCGTTCAAATTTTCTCCGTTTGCCCATCACGCTGCCTCACCTTCGGATTGCTTTTCCACGGTGGAGCGCAAGGTTCCCATCAGGATTCGGGGAACACCTCCAAGCCGTCCCTGAAGGTAGCTTTTGCGGATATCCTTATCATTGCGGACGTCTTTATACTCGCTAAATGAGATGAGCGTCGAACTGCCGGTCCTGTCACGCTCGGCAACCCACATTTCATCACGACGCAACAGTTCCTGATCCATCAGAAGTACGTCATGAGTGGTAAAAAGCAGTTGAGAACGACATTCCGGTCCGCAGGTAAAGAGATACGCTTCAAGAAGTCTGCGTGTCAGAAGTGTATGCAAACTACGATCAAGCTCGTCAATGATAAATACTTTGTCGTTGGACACCGTTGAAAGGTCAAGAAATGCCGGAAGCAGGTCAATGGTCCGCTGGGTTCCATCTGACTCATTTTGCATATCAAACTTGACATCTTGCCCCTTGCTATCTTTGTGAAAACTAACCAGTTTTTTGGCCTTCAACTCTCCATGCTGGCGTGTCACCAAAAAACGGTCGTTAACCGGTTCAGCAATAAGTCTAACCGTCATACCTTCTTTTAGCTCAGCTTGCAGATCTGCTCGAATTACATCGGGGAATGGAATGTTTTCGAAAGGGAGATCTTCACTACCAAGTGACTCTATTCCCGTATCAAGCATCGAAAGCATTGAGTTCATTGTGCTGTATAGAGGGTGTTCTTCCTGGAGGAACTGTTCAAAAGGCGCAAACCGAGAATCAGGGGCAATGAGAGTCAGATTGTGCTTGAACCAGTTGTATACTGGCCTAAAGTTATTAACCTTTTGGTTGGTAGCGTTGGTCAGGAAAAGCTGGTTTTCGCGAGTTCCTTTGAACGCAAAATGAAGGAATTGGTCCTTGTCCAAGGTGCTATGGAAGGTAATAGTATCATTAGTGCGTGTATAAAGCGGTTTCTCGGTAGTTTTTAGTATTTCAACCAACTTCTCTTCTGTTACTCGTTGGCGTGTAACAGCAAAGCTAAACTCAAAGCACTTGTCATTGATGAGCAATTCAAATTTAAATTTTGAAGGTAGTGAGCTGCATTCGGGCGCAAGTCGGAACGGCTCTGACTGGATCATGCTTTCAGGCTGCGTACCAGTTACAATAAAATGTTTGGCGAAATTCAGCGCCTTGAAAAAGTTGGTCTTGCCTGAAGCATTGCCGCCGTAGATGGCTGCTACCGGCAGCAGCTTCATGCCATAACCGGGAATATCGGGCAACCTGTCGCCATGCTGTTTTTCCCTGCCGGCAACCATGGACAGGGTTGATTGCTCTCGAAATGACCGCCAGTTTTCGACAGAGAATGAAATAATCATGTGGCACCACCCGGAGAAATTGTCTCTTGATAAAACAGAAATCAACAATACTATAGCACAAAATACAGCGATTCAAGAGAAAAAATCACCCAAATAGCAAATTATTCTTCCCCAGCATCCAATCCCGGAATTTTCTTCAGTGCATCGCCAAGCAGAAGGTAGTTGAATTTCACTCCATTATCCAGATCAATGGGAATCTGTTTCGTTGCCAGCGGGTAGAGAGTTTCCCGCTCGTATACTTCCAGTTCATCGATTACCTTGCGCAGCTTTTCGAGATTTTTGAGCGCGTCTGTTTTCTCGCGAGGGCTGGCAGAGGCGCTGATGCTGACCTGTTCCAGATGCTCTTTGCGGGCGGACAGCTTGGTGCGGAACTCGCGCAGGTAGTCGTTGAGCACTACACTGGCAGTGTCGGGACGATAGCGGTGCATGTAAATCAGGGCGTTGAAGCTCCCTTTGGGGCTGGAGAAGAGCCAGTAGATGGGGCGTTTTTTGTACCGTTTCAGGTGGTCAGTGTAGAAGTCCTTGAGAAAATAATCTCTGATCTCTTGCCGCTTGTCTTTTTTACTCAGTGCTTCCTCAATGAATCTGAGATTCTCTTCGTAATGCTCCTCGCCAAAAGTAACTTTCAGGAATTTGCGGAAGCGTTCGGTTATGTCGTCAATAAACCACCCTTCGTCGAGGATAGGGATGACGTTGTCTTCGTCAGGCTCGAAGATCGGATCAGGCACTCTGGCTAGATAATCTTCAACCGTTTCTCCCTGGTTGGCAAGTATCAGCCCAGGCTTGTCGAGAGAGTAGCGGCCAAACATGCAGCCGACGGAGTAGCTGATGAACTCCTTCATGGTGTCGGCCAGCAGCATGGCTTCCAATTCTTCATCGTTCTTGTCGTTGCCGTAGCGGTAGTGGGGATTGCAGGTCAAGGTTATTTCTCTAATTGGCACGTCAGGTGCCAGCTCATCCTGCATTCCATAAGCGTCGATAAAGATGACGTTGTTCTCTCTCTCCAACCGTTGCATTTCGATTGTCGTCTCATGCCATTGGGTACGGAGCTTCTGGTAAGTAGTTTTCAGTGTTGATAGGCTGAAATCAGGGGCAAGTATCGGCAGTCTTGTAAAATCCCATGATGTTTCATACGCATCCCAGTCAGCTTTAGATAACTTAATACAGTTGCTAGCTATTTCTGTAATGTGATCGTCAGTTAGCAGCTCCGGTGCAACCGGAAGTTTTGCCACATCACCTAGCTCATAGTTTAGAGTTGAGCTGAGAATCTTCAAAAAAAGCTCCGATGTCTTAGAGTTTAGAAATGCGGTGAGACTCGCTGGGTGGCCTTTTTTGGGGAAAATTGACATCCCACCAACATCAAAAACATACCCTGATCCACGGTAGCGGCAACTGAAATTTCCGGTACCTATTTTTCCCCATGTGGCTGCAGGTAAAAAATAAAAATCATAACCACGAAATCTAGATCTCTCATTTCCCTCGCCATCTTTAAAATTCCTAATTTCAAGCCCACCATCCTTCCAAAAAACAATAGTATCCGCAAAACCGTACCAACGACGATAACCGCCACCCTTAGAATACGGAACCCATCTGATATTAGGATGATTAGAATCAGCGAAACATTCAATTGAAAGATCAATTACATCTCTACTAACTTCTGACCACACACGAGTAAACCGGCCATTATCACCGGTAGCCAATCCTTGTTTGGGTGTAGCTGCTTCGTTGAGTGGCGACAATTTTTCAAAAGCTTCACGTATCGACTGACTGGACCAATAGGCAATTACGGCGGCAGGGATTATCTTAAACGTGCTAGCATCAGTTTCGTAGCGATTATCACTTGTTGGATTCCGAACAGCTTCCAATGCAAGCATTGTTTTTTCTTGCTCAGACTTCCCCTCAACAAGCCTCAAAAAAGTCGATTTATAACCGGATATATGGTCTTTTGATAAAACAAATGCAGATGTTGAGACAACAGCCCCCCCTATGCTATCGAATCCTCTTTCACCTATGTGCTCCATCGAAAGTAAAGTATGCCGTTCAAGAATTCTTTTTCTAAGAGACTCAAATGATGAAAGAAACATCCAGCTTTGCATTGTAATCATCGCTATAGCACCTTGTGGCTTAGCAAGATCAAGGTTACGCTCAATAAACATAGCAAAAAGATCAGAATTACTTTTGGGGTAGTTGTCTTTAGCCCATGAACCTAACCGCGCATTCATCCCCTTTCCACCCATATATGGCGGATTGGCAACTACCACATGATACTTTGAACTGAGGTAATCAGCTTGTTTCAGTGCCAGCAAAACCCGTTCATGGGTATTTTGCAGGAACAGGTCGGAGGTCAGCTTTTTCTCCTCAACCTTTTGCAACACGCTTGCTGCGTCGGCATACTCCGGCCTGATGAGTGAGCCGAAGTTATCTGCCTCGCGGAACTGGTGCAGCATGGTCTGGAGATTGACGGTGAACAGATCGCGGCCAACGGCATCCATGTAACTCTTCAGTTCGCCATCTTCAAACAGGATATTTTGCAGAACGCAGATATTTGGCTGGATCGGATTGCGGAAGAAACGGCGATGGTTGCTGCTCTTCTCATCGCTGGGATTGCCATTTGCTGCCTTCATGGTCAGAGCAAAGGCCGCCAGTTCACCAGCACGCTCATCAATCTCGATACCGAAGAGGTTGTTCTCCAATATTAGACGCGGTATCTCGCTGGCATCGTACCCTTCCTCTTCATAGATCGCATAGAGAATGTCGTATGAATAGGTCAGCATGTGACCCGAGCCGCAGGCGGGGTCACATAGTTTGATTTCCTCCGGTTTGCTGATCCGCAGGAAGTTGGTCTCAGAACTTTCCGGCTTGATATAGTAATCCATCTGCTTAATCAGAGGGGAGTTTGGCCGGTTGAGCATCCAAAGGCGACCAAGAGAGTTTTCCACCAGATAGCGAACAATCCAGTGGGGGGTAAAAAGCTGGGTTGCAGCGGGAATATTTTCCGGGGTGATTTTCTTGTTCTTCTTCAGCCCGTCAAAAACCTCATCCTTTTTCTCAGAGATGTAGAACTGGTACAGCCAGCCGATTACCTCGACATCCCGGCAGACATCGGGTGTCATGGCTTCGCGGGTATAAGCCAGGATTGAATTGCCGGAGAGCAGGTCGTCGGGCATGAGCAGTTCGGTATAGTCCTCAATACGCTCAAACAGGAACGGCATGGCCTTGTTCCAGAAGTTACAGGCGGCCACCACTAGCTGGCGGTAGGCCTCGCCCTGCGGGTCACGGCTGGGCGCTTTGCCGTCAAGCAGGGCGAAGATCTGTTGCCGAACCTTGTCTGGCACCATCTCTTCGTTGATGTGCCCCATCTTGGCTTCGGCCAGAATCTCGGGCTGGAACTGTCCAGGGTCTGCTGGCGAAACAATATTGACGCGGTTGTATCGGTTCTCATCCATGAAGCGCAGGGCGCAGAAGCGGTTGAACCAGATATAGGCCACTCGCTCGACAACCTGCTCGTTGCCGTGCCCTTTGATTGCCTCTTCGAGCTTCTTAACGGCCTCGGCACGTTCACGCCGGGCTGCGCTGTCGCCAGCCAGCACCAGCTTTAGCTTGGCGGAAACCTGTTCCCTCAAACTGCGCCGGGCGTATTGGGCGAATTTTCTCAGTTTTGCTGTTTCCATCAAGTTATGCTCCTCCAACTGCAGCAGCGGTCAGGCGTGTGACTGGCCACTTCGGGAAGTTTTCGTTCCATGTCTCAATGTTGAAGACCTGGCAATTCTGGACAGGATGTCTCTGCCATCGGGGCGAGCTCTTTCCAGATGGAGAGAGCTTTCCTGCGATCTCGTCGGACAAATTCGGCAATAATTCGCCTTCGAGAGTCACCAAATTCAGGTAGTATATCGTCTTGGACAATCTGTCTTCCGCCCAACGATAAAAGAAACTATCTATGAATTTTGAGGCGAACGTTGCACTTAGGGTTCCATTGTTTAATTCTTTCTGAAATTTCTCCAATCCTTTAGCTTGAGCACGTGGATTAGCTGGGTCTTTTACTTCTACAAAGACTATTGCCTCATCAAATTCCACGACAAAATCGACACGATGCATTTCCCCAATCCCGTGGTAATTCGGTTGGTCGGATTTCATCTGATCAAATACAAGCGCATCGATAGCATTTGTAAAATCGATCTCAATATCACGCTCCTTTAACTTCACTTCCCTAACCCTCCCATTTTCTTGTTCACCTGTTCTTTTGTCAGGTCATTGAAGGTATCTGCGATTGCATTAGGGGAAATAGAGCGGTAGTCCTCAGAGCTTTCTACCTTTATCGCTCCTTCATCACCACGGTAAAGCGCATGGTAAAGCACATGATCTCCTTTGCTCATTTCTAAATCGAACCACTTGAGCAGAAAGTAGTCATGAGTCGCCAGAATGATCTGTTGGCCGTTACGAGACAGTTCCAGCAGAATCTCCACCAGCAGCTTCATAAGCTTAGGATTCAGGTTGGATTCGGGTTCATCCCAGAACAGTGGACCGCTGACACCGGGCTGGATCGCACCGGTCTCCAGCAGGCGTGAGAGCATACCTGCCTTACGGAAGCCTTCGGCCATGGAATTTGCCGAATATTCTGTGTGCTCGGTTTTGAAGGTGACCTTGCCGCCGCCATAGAAAACAAATCTGCCTCCGCAGATGCCTTCGATCTCTGCCATGGCCCATTTGGATTTTTCGTGAAGTGAATCTTGTCGAACTTCTGGAAGCTCTAGGAAATCAAAAACATCTTTGTAGGTCTGGTCAAATGAAAGTTCGTATCTCGCAAACAAACTGCCGAAACCTTTCATGAACGAAAGAATTTCCTTGGTCGGGATGAATACCGCCTCGGCCTGATACTGCTCGTAGTTGGCGTGATCCTGTATGGCCAGCGTCTTCGAGTTATTGAAGAAGGTCGCGGCTATTTTCTGTCCCCCCGCGAACCGGGCCGACAGATAGGCCTGGTCGGTCGCCCCCTGGCGATGCATTTTGCCGAGCTTATCATCCAGCGGCATGAAGAGACGGAGCAGCTTGGCTGTCAGCGCTGCTTCGAGCTCATCCTCGCCGGTATCGGGCTTGTTCTTGAACAAGGGCGCACCGGCGCAAAGCCCATAGGCAGCCTTCAGTAGATGGGTTTTGCCGGTGCCGTTCTCGCCAATGATGACATTGATCTTGGGGGAAAAGTCGATCGACAGTCCATTGAATACGGTGAAATTCTTGATATCAAGTTTTGTAATCATATCTGAATCCTCTTCCCGTTACGGATAGTATTGAGCATTGCTTTACGTACCGAAGCGAGATAACGATCGACATCGGTTTCATCGGCCAGCCAGGCTTTCTCGAAATGTACCTGAATTGACCTGCAAGTAACATATTCAACGGCAGGTTCTGCAACACCGGTTGGTTGTTGTCCGCTCGTAGCAGTATTCTCTTCTGCTGGACTGTCCTGTTGCGACAGGGAGTTTACCTGACCCAGAATCCGCTGATACTCATCTTCCTCGCATCGTCTCCGGGTGTCACGGATAACGGCAATGATTGTCTGTCGGGCAAGACCTTGCAGGAATCTGTCTAATGGTTGCGTTAACTGTCCCTGTTGTTCCGTCTTCAGGCTGGAGAATTCAGGCATTGCCGCTAGGCGCTCTTTGAGCGTGGTGATGGAATGCAGCGCGATATTCTTCTCTGAATCA
>CAIRBT010000158.1 GCA_903876875.1 uncultured Geobacteraceae bacterium | reverse complement strand
ATCCTGAGCCTGTTTTTTGGTACCGACAAACAGTACGGTGCTGCCATCCTGTGCGGCGTCTTTGACAAAGCTGTAGGCTGTTTTGAAGTAGCGGACGGTTTTCTGCAGGTCGATGATGTAAATACCGTTACGTGCGCCGAAGATATACGGCTTCATTTTGGGGTTCCAACGCTTCGTCTGATGTCCGAAATGGACACCCGCTTCCAGTAATTCCTTCATGCTGATACTTGACATTTTGTTTCTCCTTTGGTTTTTCCTCCGCCCCGCTGAATCCCCGACTGTTTATCCGCCAGAGGGACACCACCGGATCTACCGGGACGTGTGAATTGATTAGCGGGACTTTATAGCACAGAGTGGGATGTGAAGACAAGGTGAAAATATTGTTTATCATATAAAGTGAAGGTCTGCTGAGCTAAGCCATTATTACTGTAGATTGCAATCGGTAATCTGAACTGCCTGAGTCAGTTTTCTTTCCGGTCAGCCGCCTCTGCCGGCCTGTCAATAGCCTTCACCGGGCAGCTATCCCGACAGGTATGGCACTTCACACAGCTGTCCGGCTCATGGCGAACGGCAAACTTGCGAAAACCGCTGGTTTCAAGGGTTATCAGGTGTAATTGGCAGGCGGCCACACAGCGGCCGCACCCGCTGCAACGGGGGATGGTGATTGCGGGAGGGGAAGGGGGCATATTACAGCCCCAGATCCATCTGCTTCCAGATGATTACCACCTTTTGACGGCCATGGTGAAAGGGATAATAGCGGGGGCACTTGGCGACGATAGCGTTGCTCGCCTGTTTGCAGGTTCGCCGACAGGAGCTACAGAGCTTGTTGGTGGTTTTGTTGGGGGATGGAGCTCTTTTTTTGATGATCTTTTTCATGATGTCATACCGATGTTGCGTGGGGGGGCACCACCTGGTTGTCCCCCCACGTCAGGATTGATGGTCTGCGCTACGCCACGAATCTGATCCAGCCGAACTGGTCAGGGAGCTTGCCGGTCTGGATACCGGTGAGGGTGTCATAGAGCTTTTGGGTTACGGTGCCGACCTGACCACCGGTGAGTTGCAATACTTCATCCCGGTAGCAGAGCTTACCGACCGGGGTGATGACCGCTGCCGTGCCGCTGCCAAACGCTTCCGTCACCTTGCCGGAACGGATGTCTGACATCAGATCATTAACATCTATCTGCCGCTCTTCAACGGTATAGCCAAGGATTGGAGCCAGCTTCAGAACCGAATCGCGGGTGACGCCGGAAAGTATGGAGCCGTTCAGGGGAGCGGTGACGATGTGGCTGCCATAGGCAAAAAACATATTCATGGCACCAACTTCTTCGATGAAGCGCCGTTCCCGGCCATCAAGCCAGAGTACCTGATCATACCCCTTTTTCTTGGCTTCCAGCCCGGCCTTCAGGGAACTGGCATAATTACCGCCGGTTTTTGCCTCACCGGTTCCCCCCGGTACTGCACGTACATAGTGGTCTTCAACCATGATGTTTACCGGATTGAACCCGGCGGCATAATAGGCACCCACCGGCGACATGATGACGAAGAAATAACAGTGATCCGACGGTTTAACCCCCAGTACCGGTTCGACGGCAATCATGGCGGGACGGATATAGAGTGAGGTGCCTTCGGCCGTGGGTACCCATTCCCGCTCCAGGGAAACCAGTTCTTCGATCCCTTTGAGAAACAGCTCCTCCGGAATTGGCGGCAGGCAGACCCGGTCGCCGGATTGATTGAAACGCCGGGCGTTCATTTCCGGACGAAACAGGGCGATGCGCCCATCGACCCATTTATAGGCCTTGAGCCCTTCAAAAATCTCCTGGGCATAGTGAAACACCAGGCTGGCCGGATCCAGGCTGAAGGGAGCATACGGTTCAATGCGGGCATCAACCCATCCCTGCCCACCTTTCCACTCAACAACCAGCATCCGGTCGGTAAAATACTTTCCAAAACCGAGCTGCGACTGATCGGCTATTTTGGCCTTCAGCTTCTCCGCAGGCACCGGCACAATCTGAAATTCCATGGCAACCTCCCATTTTGTATAAACTATACCGTTTACTATCACATATCAGCAGGTTGCGGCAAGGTGAAAATCCCTGTTTTATTCTAGGAAGCAGACACCTTCATGAAATGATTGACAAAGTCCTCATAATCTGTTCTAGTGGCAAAATATGGTCGTAACTATTTAGAATAACTGAATATTTTTAGTTTTAATAAATAAACAGGGGGAGGACGACAGTATGGAGAAATACCGTTTTAGAAAAGTGATGGCAGCAAATCGGGGTGAAATTGCGATTCGTATTTTTCGTGCCTGTACTGAGCTGGGCATCGGCACCGTAGCACTCTATTCGGAAGAGGATAAACTGTCCCTCCACCGCTACAAGGCTGACGAAGCTTATTTGATTGGCAAGGGGAAATCCCCGATTGACGCCTATCTGGGGATTGATGAAATTATCGCCCTGGCTCTGAAAGCTGATGTAGACGCCATCCATCCCGGTTACGGTTTCCTGGCGGAAAATGCCGAGTTTGCCGAGGAGTGCCGGGTTAACGGCATCACCTTCATCGGCCCCACGGCCGAAATGATGCGCGCCCTTGGCGACAAGGTGTCCGGGAGAAAGGCTGCCATTGCCGCCGGTGTCAATGTGGTGCCCGGTACCGAAAATCCGATTGTCAAAGAGGAAGAAGCATTGATCTTTGCCAAAGAGCATGGTTACCCGATCATCATCAAGGCTTCGGCCGGTGGTGGGGGGCGGGGCATGCGGGTTGCCAATAATAAAAAGGAGCTGCTGGAGGGGTTGGTGGCTGCCAGTAGTGAGGCAAAGGCTTCCTTCGGTAACGCCGAAGTATTTTTGGAGCGTTATCTGGCCCATCCCAAGCATATAGAAGTGCAGGTTCTGGGGGATCATCACGGCAATCTGGTACACTTTTTCGACCGTGACTGCTCCGTACAGCGTCGCCATCAGAAGGTTGTTGAGTTTGCACCGTCACTTTCTCTGACCCAGAGTCAGCGGGAGGAACTCTGTACGGCGGCTCTCAAGATCGCCGGCCATGTGAAATACCGCAATGCCGGTACCATCGAGTTTCTTGTCGATAGTGAGGGGAAACATTATTTTATCGAGATGAATCCCCGCATTCAGGTGGAACATACGGTGACCGAGATGATTACCGGTCGCAATCTGGTGCAGAACCAGATTCTCGTTGCCTGCGGTCATAAACTGTCCGACCCGGAAATCAATATTCCGTCCCAGAGTGCCATTGATATGCGGGGGTACGCCATCCAGTGTCGTATCACCACGGAAGACCCGGCCAATAATTTTTCTCCCGATTTCGGCACCCTGACAACTTACCGTTCCGCCGCCGGGTGCGGCATCCGCCTTGATGCCGGCAATGCCTTTTCCGGTGCTAAAATTACCCCCCATTATGACTCACTGCTGGTGAAGGTCAGTTCCTGGGGGCTTTCCTTCTCCGACGCCGCCAATATTATGAATCGGGCCCTGCAGGAGTTCCGGGTCAGGGGGGTAAAGACCAATATCGGTTTCCTGGAAAATGTCGTTACCCATCCGGTCTTTCTCAAGGGGCAGTGCGACACTTCCTTTATTGAAAAGCATCCCGAACTGCTCAGTTTCCGTGAAAAACAGGATCGGGCCAGCAAGGTACTCAACTTCCTCGGTGAAGTTATTGTCAACGGTTCACCCGGCGTGGTCAAACCGCTCAAGTCAGCCGAACTGATAGAGGCACGGGTACCCTTTGTGGATGCAACCCGTCCCCGCCCCGCCGGCAGCAAGGATCTCTTCATGCAGCTGGGTGCGGAAGGGTTATCCAAGTGGATACTGGAACAGAAAAAACTGCTGCTGACCGATACCACCATGCGCGATGCCCATCAGTCCAACCTGGCAACCAGAGTGAGAAGTTACGATCTCATTAAAATCGCCGAGCCGACCTCCTACCTGGGTGCTGACCTGTTCTCCCTGGAATGCTGGGGGGGGGCGACCTTTGACGTCTCCATGCGGTTCTTGAAAGAGGACCCTTGGCAACGGCTCCATAAACTTTCCGAGTTGATTCCCAATATCCTCTTCCAGATGCTGCTGCGGGGATCGAATGCCGTCGGCTATACCAACTATCCTGATAACGTGGTGCAGAAATTCGTTGAAGAAGCGGCCGACTCCGGTGTGGATATCTTCCGTATTTTCGACTCCCTTAACTGGACTACCGGCATGAAAGTGGCCATGGATGCGGTGCGGAAATCGGGTAAAATCTGTGAGGCGGCCATCTGCTATACCGGGGACATCACCGATCCGAAACGTGATAAATACCCACTGGAATATTATGTCTCCATGGCCAAAGAGCTGGAAAAAATGGGTGCCCACATCCTCGCCATCAAGGATATGGCTGGTCTGCTGAAGCCGTTTGCCGCCTACAAACTGGTCAAGGCTCTCAAAGAGGAGGTCGGTATTCCGATCCATCTCCATACCCATGACACCTCCTCCAACGGCAGTGCCATGCTGCTGAAAGCCAGTGAAGCGGGTGTCGATATCGTTGATGCAGCTCTCTCGTCCCTTTCCGGTCTGACGGCACAGCCGAACCTTAACGCCCTGGTATCCGCCCTCGAAGGGAGCGAGCGGGATCCGGAGGTGAACGGCCCCGGCTTGCAGAAACTTGCCAACTACTGGGAGTCGGTACGGGATTTCTATTCCCCCTTCGAGTCCGGTCTCAAAAGCGGTACCGCCGAAGTGTACCACCATGAAATTCCGGGGGGGCAGTACTCCAACTATAAACCGCAGGTTGCCGGCTTGGGACTCATCGAACGGTGGGATGACTGCAAGGATATGTATCGCAAGGTCAACCTGATGTTTGGTGATATCGTTAAAGTAACCCCTTCTTCAAAGGTTGTGGGGGATATGGCCATGTTCCTCGTGAAAAACAACCTGGAGCCGGAGGATGTTTTTACCTCAAAAGAGGATCTGGCTTTTCCGGAATCGGTGGTTGGCATGTTCAAGGGGATGCTTGGTCAGCCGTATCAGGGGTGGCCCGAAGAGTTGCAAAAGATTATACTTAAAGGGCAGCAGCCGATCAGCTGCCGTCCTGGTGAACTCCTCGAACCGGTTGACTTTGACGAAGAAAAACTGAAGCTGGAAGAGAAGCTGGGACACCGGGTTGATGACCGGGCCCTGGTGTCAGCAATTTTGTATCCCAATGTTTATCCCGAATTTGATCAACATCGTCAGCAGTTTTCCGATACGTCGGTCATTCCTACCCCCATATTCTTTTACGGTCTGGAACCGGGTCAGGAGACTTCACTTGATATCGAGCCGGGAAAAACGTTGATTATCAAGCTTAATGCCATCGGTAAGGTGCAGGAAGATGGCACGCGTACGGTCTACTTTGAGTTGAACGGCAATAACCGTTCGGTGGTCATTCGCGACCAGTCGATGCAAAGCAATGAGGCGGTGCGGGTCAAGGCCGACAAGCAGAACCCCTGTCACATCGGAGCCCCCATGCCGGGCAAGGTTCTCAAGGTCAACGTCAAGGCGGGTGATGTCTTTAAGGCGGGTGATGTACTGATGGTAACCGAAGCCATGAAAATGGAGACCAACATTAAAGCCAAAACCGACGGAGCAGTCGCTGATGTGAAATTTAAGGAAGGCGACAAAGTTGAGAAGGAAGACCTGGTCATCGTTATCATCGAGTAGGGGCACCCCCACGTAGGTGCCCAATGGTGGGGTGCCCACGCATACCAGAATTGTAGGGGCACCCCCACGTGGGTGCCCTGATTCTTATGTGGAAGCAAAGTCCGCCGCTTCCCCCACATCCGCCCTGACGGGCACCTTCTCCCACAAGGGGAGAAGGGAAAACCGCACCCGTTCTCCTTTGTGGTGCAAGAGCAACCACAACCCTTCTCCCGCTGTGGCTGCCCACCTTTCCAGAAAATGCCCGAAGGCCGGATGAGGGGATACGGCAAACAAGTTTTTGACTCCTCCGCTTCCCTGGCGTATAATCCCCCACACACGGTTGTCACTGTCGCCTGCCACATCTATCCTATCGTAAGGAACTCCCATGCAATTTTATATTGATCCCTATTTTCCCGATACTATTGATGCCGTTGGTGATGCCGGAATGGCAGGGTTTAATGAAAAACGCCCCCTCTATCTCTCCGGCTGTAAAAACTTTCTGAATAAATACCGGGAAGAAATAAAACTGCTCCATCAGGGGGGTGCCAGTGGTGCGGACGTGACCCATCTGCTCTCCGATATGATGGATGAACTGCACAATAAGCTCTTTCTCTCGATTGTCTACGACATCGGCGGGGGGGATGGCATGCTGGAGCATATTACCCTGGTGGCGGTGGGGGGGTATGGCCGGGGGGAACTGAATCCGTTCTCCGATATCGATATCATGTTCCTCCACGACGGTACCCTGCCGGTATCGACCGTTGAGGATATTGCCCAGAAACTGCTCTATTTTCTCTGGGATATGAAGTTGGATGTGGGGTACTCGGTGCGGAAAACATCCGACTGCGTTGAAATGGCGGCCATGGATGGCACCGTAAAAACCGCCCTTATGGACTCCCGATTTCTCTCGGGGAGTCGCCCCCTCTTTGCCCTGCTGACTAAAACGATTTTCGGCCAAATCCTTCCCAAATCCAGTGATTCGTTCATTAAGGAAAAGGTTGCCGACATGAAGGGGCGCCGTGAAAAATACGGTTCAACGGTCTACTTGCTGGAGCCCAACCTGAAAGAGGGGGAGGGGGGGTTGCGGGATCTGCAGACCGCCATGTGGGTGACCCGGGTCAAATACAAATTCACCGAACTCCGTGAACTGATTATCAAGGGGGTTGCCAATGAGGAAGAACTTGACATCTATCATGGTGCCCTGGACTATCTCTGGAAAATCCGTAATGAACTTCATTACTTTAACGGCCGTAAAAATGATCAGTTGACCTTTGACGCCCAGGTTCATCTGGCACGGTTTCTCGGTTATACCGACGGTGACCGGGTGCTGGCGGTGGAAGACTTCATGCGGGATTATTACCGGCATGCCAACAAGGTCGAACACTTTGCCTCAAGCCTGATATCCCGCTGTGTCTGGCGCGATGAGGGGGCACTTAAAATACTTGGTTATTTTGTCAGGAGGCCGGTGGGGGAGGGATGTTTCATTTTGAAGGGGGAACTGATCATTCCCGATGAATCAATTATCGAAAAGAACCCTCCGGTAATGATGGTAATATTTGAACTTGCTCATAAACATAGAGTATCTTTGAGTGTCAGGGTGAAAGGCTTGATCAGGAAAAACCTTGCCCTGATTAACGACAAGTTTCGCCGTAATCGGGAGGTAAATCATTCCTTCCTGAATATCCTTCGCTCAAGCAAGGGGGTTGCCGACACGCTGCGGCTGATGCACCATCTGGAGTTTCTCAACCGGTTTATTCCCGAATTTGAACATATATACTGCAAGGTACAGCATGATATGTACCATATCTATACGGTCGATATTCATACCCTCTTTGCCGTTGAGCAGGTGGAGGGGATTCTGAGTGGCGGCAGCAAGGCGATTATGCCCCTCCCCTGTAGTATCGCCTCCCAGATTGGTAAGCCGGAACTGCTGATACTGTCGGTTCTTTTTCATGATATCGGCAAGGGTTCCGGTGGGGGGCATGCCGAAAAGGGAGCCGCCATGATGCCGACCATAGCCCGGCGATTGGGATTGTCAAAGGAAGACAGCGAACGGCTGGAATTTCTGGTGCGCCACCATCTGCTCTTTGCCCACATTTCCCAACGCCGCGATTTAAACGATGAAAAAATGATCGCCCAGTTTGCCCGGCAGATGGTTACCAGTGAAAACCTCAAAATGCTCTATCTGTTGACGGTAGCCGATGTGCGTGCGGTCGGTTCCGACGTCTGGTCAACCTGGAAAGCCTCGTTGTTTCAGGAGCTGTATGAAAAAGCCTTCGGTATTCTTGATCGGGGGGGCTTCCAGCTTGAAGCCAGCAGTGAGCGGGTCAACTCGGTCATCAAGAAGGTTGTCGACTTACTCGATAGTGAAATCCCGGTGGAAAAAATCCGCCAGGAGATGAAAGCTATGCCGGTGCGCCTGCTCCTTTCCAACCCGGCACCACTGATTGCCGAACAGGTGCGACTGCTGCGGGGGATCGAACATTCCGATATGCTGCTCCGCATTACCCACCAGCCGGAGAGTGGCTATTCGGAGTACACCATTTGTGCCCACGACATGCCGGGACTCTTCTCCCGCATCACCGGTGTCATGGCGGCAAACGGCATCAACATCCTCGGGGCGCAGATCAATACCAGTAAAAATGGTAAAGTACTAGATATTCTTCAGGTCAATACCCCCCAGGGGAACCTGGTAACCGACCCGTCACGTTGGGAAAAAATTGATCAGGATATGCGCCAGGTACTTCAGGGGGAGGTGCGGGTTTCGACCCTGGTGGCAAAGCGCAAGCGACCGACTCTGCTTACCGTTCGTCCGGCTCCCCGTTTTGCCACCAAGGTTGATTTTGATAATGAGGTCTCCGAGGAATACACGGTCATAGATATCCTCACCCATGATAAGGTGGGGCTCCTCTATCTGATTACCAGTACCCTGGCTGACATGGGGCTCTATATTGGGGTTTCAAAGATTTCCACCAAGGTTGACCAGGTTGCCGATGTCTTTTATGTGCGAGATATTTTTGGTCACAAGATAACTGCGCCGGAAAAATTGAACGAAATATGCAGCAAGATGATCAGTGCCATTGATGAGTGGGTGTAATGTTCAAATGACACCACTCTGTTGGGGGCAAACGGCTGCTTGCCCCTTCGGGAATAAAGTGTGAACGACTATCTTGATCTCTTTATCTCCTACCTGGCGGTCGAAAAGGGGTTGTCCGAAAATACCCGCACAGCCTACAGTCATGACCTGACTCGGTATCTGGACTTTTTGGAAACGGCTCACCGGGTCACGCCGTCTGCCATAGTGGCCTCGGATATTGCCGCGTTTCTTGCCACTTTGCAGGTGGCTCGCATCGGTGCCCGGAGCCGAGCCCGCTGCCTGTCGGCCATCCGGATGTTTCACCGCTTTCTGATGATTGAAAACTATGCCGATGCTAACCCCGCCACAATTATTGAAGCACCCCGCATGCTCAGGAAACTGCCTCAGTTTCTGGATGGTCGTGAAGTAGATGCTCTGTTAGCCGCCTGTGGGGGAGAGAAGAGGGAAGATCAGCGGGATGGCGCAATGCTTGAGTTGCTCTATGCCACCGGTTTGCGGGTATCCGAACTGGTTCATCTCAAAGAACGTGAGGTAAATCTGGATGCCGGTTATCTGATGACCATGGGGAAGGGACGCAAAGAGCGGCTGGTGCCGCTTGGGGAAGCGGCATGTCACCGCTGTGCCGCGTACCTCGCTACGGTGAGACCCCAGTTGGATCGAACGGGAAAAAATCCCTATCTCTTTCTCTCCCGGCTCGGTACGGCCATGAGCCGTCAGGCCTTTTGGCATATCATTAAAAAACGGGCGGCACTGGCCGCCATCCGCAAAAATATTTCTCCCCACACACTCCGCCACTCTTTTGCCACCCATCTTCTAGAAAACGGTGCCGACCTGCGCAGTGTGCAGGTCATGCTTGGTCATGCCGATCTTTCCAGTACGCAAATCTATACCCATGTGACTCGCGAACGCCTGAAACGCCTTCACCAACAGATCCATCCCCGGGGGTGAGCCGTGCCCTCTTGCCGTCCCGTCCCTTTGTTGAAAGTAACCCCCATTCTCCGTAACACGATAATTACGTACCGGTGTTGAAGAGTCTCTATCCATAACGAATAGCAGGTGGACAAAATGACCACAAAGGCGAAGGGGGCGTATTGCATATAATTGGCTGTTATAACAAGTGAAAAAATAAAAATGAGGTGATTGAAAATTTTTTGTTGCAGCAGGTGCTGTGCAGGAGAATAAAGACACACAGAAAGAGACGGTTATGTCCGGGTAGGTATGACCAAACAATGTAAGAATTTTATTGAGGAGGTAATTGTTATGAAAATGCTCTTCACATCAGTCATCATGGCAGTTCTGCTAATGGTAGGCCAGAGTGCATGGAGTGCCATTCCCCGAACTATCGCGTACCAAGGGTATCTCAACAGTGACACGTATACTGGCTCCGCCCAGATGACGTTCAATCTCTATGTTGATGCCACGGGGGGCACCCCCCTCTGGACGGAGAGCCAGAACGGGGTGTCGGTGGTAAAAGGGGGGTACACGGTACTCCTCGGAAAGGGCACCGTTCTCGATTTGAACTTTGATAAAGTGTATTATCTGGGAGTAACGGTGGGCACCGATGCTGAAATATTGCCACGGTATGAGCTTTCTGCGTCACCATTTGCCTTCCGGGCCATTAACGCTGACAGTGCCGACACCTTATCACTCTCCTGTAACGATGGCCAGATGCTTGGCTATAGTGACTCCAGTAAAACGTGGGGATGTGTTGATGGCTCTGCTGCTGGAGCCGGCAGCTGGGGTGCCATTACCGGTACACTTTCCAAACAGAGTGATCTGGTAGCTGCACTGGATGGAAAAGTGAACACGACAACCACAGTCAACGGTCGTGAGCTGAGCGGAAACGTGAAGCTTATCGCTGCTGACCTTGGTTTGGGCAGTGTGAACAACACCGCTGATTTGAACAAGCCGGTCAGCTTTGCAATGCAGACCGCACTCAGCGGCAAGGCCGCCAGTGGTCTCAACTCTGACATCACCCGCCTTTCCGGCCTGAAGACCGCCTTAACCGTAGCCCAGGGGGGAACCGGCAGCACCACCCTGATCGGCTATGTGAAAGGTACGGGCACCAACGCCCTGACCGCTGCCACCTCTATCCCGGTGACTGAAATTTCCGGGCTGGGTACTTTTGCCACCAAATCCCAGGCGTCCCTTACCGCCGACGTCACCGGCGTCTTGCCGGTCACCAAGGGGGGAACCGGCAGTACCACCCGTAACTTCGTTGATTTCATCACCAATGAAGCCATTACTGGTGCCAAAACCTTTAGTAAACCGATTGTCGGTAGTCTGAACGGAAATGCCACCACCGCGACCACCGCAGAGAGTGCCGGTTCTCTGAATAAGGCATCAACGCTGCCAAACTATACCCTTGCCACTACCCAGCTTTCCGGTGACATCAGTCTGAACGTTGCTACGACGGCCTTTGCCAGTGCCGCCGCTACCAACGCAGCTTTGTCAAAAGCGGCCAAAGGTGCCAACAGTGACATTACCAGCCTGTCCGGTCTCTCCACCCCGCTGTCCGTAGCACAAGGGGGTACCGGCATTACCACCCTGAACGGTTATGTGAAAGGTTCGGGCAGTACGGCTCTGACCGCTTTAGACAAGATTCCGGCAACTGATCTGTCTGGTCTCGGTTCCCTTGCCACCAAATCCCAGGCGAACCTTACCAGCGACGTCACCGGCGTCTTGCAGGTCTCCATGGGGGGCACCGGCAGTGCCACCCGTAATTTCGTTAGTACCACCGAGTCAGAAGATATTTCCGGTACGAAAAACTTCAAAAGCCCGATTATCGGGAGCCTGTCCGGCAACGCCACTACGGCCAGCAGCCTGAGTGCAGCATCGACACTGCCAAAGGATACTCTGGCTGTTACCCTGGATGCTATGGACAATAGCGACAAAATTGCCACAACAAAATTTGTACACAGCATGGCCGACAGTGTCAGTTTTGGAGCTGCCAAGGGTGACAACAGTGACATTAATACCATGAGTAGCCTGACCACCGTTACCACGGCGGAGGCTACTGACTTTACCCTGACAACCGGTGGGAACACGGATGTTAAGCCGCAAGCCGGTTCCATTAAGCTTACGGGTGGGGCTGCGAAAGATAATGACCAGGATACCGCTGTTGGCGGTTTAATAGCACTTGTCGGCGGCGACTTCATCGGTACTAATGAAGTTGGTTTAGCAGGTTCAGTTTCTATCAGTGGCGGTTTTGGTGGCAAAGGTACGGGGGGGGATGTGCTTCTCTCTGCCGGTAAGGGTGGTTTTAAATCCGGTGCAGTTAAGGTGCAGGGGCTTCGTATCCTGTTTCAGGACACAACCAGTACCAATACTTCCGTGCAGTCAACTGCCAAGCTCTCTCGCAACGTCTTGGCAATAAATGATGATTTGACTCCTGCTACTTCCAATTATGGCGTTAACCTCACCGTACCAGCCAATACCCTCCAGTACACCCTGACCCTCCCGTCAACTGCGGGGATAAGCAAACAGGTGCTTTCCACCGATGGTTCAGGTGTTTTGAGTTGGGTAACCCCTGCATCCGGCACCATCACCGGGATTACGGCCGCACCACCTATGAAATCGTCGGTATCATTGGCAGATAGCACCATACTGAACATCAGCATTCCACAGGCAACATCGGAAGTTAGCGGTTATCTTTCATCAACAGACTTTGGTGTCTTTAGTGGTAAACAGAATGCCTCCACTATCCTGGACAGTATTGGTGCCCTGAAAGTGGGCAGTGGTTGGTTGTACAAAGATGACTTGGCTAATTTTAGCTATAAACTACTGACTGCAGCTGATGTCGGGTTGGGTACTATACCGAGCACTCCACCGGATGCCGGCCAGATTTTGATTGGTAATGTCAACAAGGCGTATGCAGCTCAAATTGTATCGGGTGACGGCACATTAGACGGTACCGGTAAACTTACCGTGAATTCATTTACTGGAACTTTGCCGGTGAAGAGTGGTGGTACCGGGGTCACCGGCTTCAACCCTGGCGGACTGGTGTATGCCTCCAGTGGCACTTCCAGTTCTTTGGCTAGTTTGAATGCGGCGACCAGTGGTGGTCAGCTGCTTGTATCCAGTGACAACGCACCGCCAATCTGGAGTGCCAACCCCACCCTGAGTGGTGATCTTGAAGTTAAAGGTAACGTAAAAATCGCTTCAGGCAAAACCTTGACACTTTCTAACAATAATAAGGCCGTCAGTATCTCTGTTCCGAACACTATGAGTGGTGACTACAAATTAAGTCTGCCTGCAGCTGCACCCACCACCAACGGTCAAGTGCTTACCGGCGATACCTCCGGTAACTTGAGCTGGAGCAGTATTGTTGGTCCGCCGGCCGGGGGTATTATGGCTTTCGGTGGGTCAGGTGACCCCGCTGGCTGGTTTCAGTGTGATGGTCGTCAAGTTTCACGTATTACCGAGGCGAATTTATTTGCTGCCATCGGCACAAACTATGGTTCTGGTGACGGCACTACCACCTTCAACCTGCCTGACATGCGCGGCAGGGTACCAAGGGGGGTAACCTCAACTATAAATTCCATTACCGGCAGCTCCGTAAGTGGCAACATCATTACCACATCCGTCGATCATAATCTTAACCGTACCGGGGTTAAAATCCGTCTAACAACTGGTACGGCCAACGGTTTGAATACCGTAACTACCTATTACGCAATTGTTATTGGCCCAAGGACGTTTAAGGTTGCTAACACTTTACAAAATGCGTTGGCTGGATTGGCGATGACGATATCTACCATTGCAACTCCTGTCTTCACTGAATGGGAAGATCCGGATGCCGGTTCGCGTACTGCGTCAACAGTTGGTGGTAACACCGCCAACAATGTTGGTAGCATGCAGAATGATGCCTTTGCTGCACACAGCCACACTGTCAGCGGTACTTTATATCGACAAACTGAAAGTGGTGACGTTTCAGTACATCCTGTTAGCGGTAGTTTTCAGCGTGATAACACAGAAAGTACTTTGGCCGGAACCGCTCCGGAAACCCGCATGGCCAACGTGGGGGTAAACTATATCATTAAGCGCTGATAGGCACGGATGCGAGTGGAAGATGATTCCACTCGCAAGCCAAAAGGGAAGCTTTGGAAGGAGGGACAGGCAAAATGCAGCCTGTCCCTCCTTTTATGTTAATCGGCTTAAGCCGGGAATGAGAAATGGCACGTCCCGTTGATAACTCCGGTACGCGTCACCGAATTCTGCTACCATGCGTTTCTCTTCTATCAGGCTGCCGACCACGAAATAGATACTACTCATGATGGTCAGCAGCAGCCATTGCATTGTCATGACCGGATTAACTGCCATAAATAACAAGGAAAAAAAGTAGAGGGGGTGGCGTACCACCGAATAACAACCGGTACGGGTAAATGTGGTGGTAGTTTTCTTTGTCACTCCCATGAATTCACCGATACCGGTTTGGATGAGGCAGAGAGCCAGTATGACTGCGATACCCAGTTGCAGGAGATAGAGTAACAGGCTCCAGTTGCCGGGGGCAAAATAGAGTACGGGAGAATTTCGGTAGGCGGCCATGACCCAGCCGAATAACAGCAGCGAAGCCACATTGTAGCAGAGGCGGTATGCTTGACTTTCGGAAACGTGAAGTCGGTTTTTTATCAGGTGTGTCGCGCAGAGGGAGTGGAGCGCGGCAAACAGGATAAACCGGTTCAGGAAAGTAATCATATTCGTTCCTGCAATCATCGTTGCAGAACTCCTTTCACGTCGTGGATCCCGGGATCCCCTCTTCTTAACTTGTCCACCCGCTTCTGTAACAGGTATGACGGCCTGTTTTCTGGCGGTATGCTTTCGAGCTTTTTCCGCTCTATCCCCAACTCCTGAGAATTCATCCGGGCTATTGCGACAACGGCTTCCCATCGGGCCATTGGTACCCCTCCCGGCTTATCAGCGGAAGCCACCAGAGGGAGTATGTCGACTATGTCTGCCCGTATTGCCTGCTCGGCTATTTTTATCCTGGTCGAATCTCTCAGCCCATCCCATGTATTGGCTTTGCCATGCAGACGGCTTACCCATGCCAGAGCCTTTCGATAGGAAGCGGGCAGGCATAAACGGTTACAGAAAGAGGCTGCCATGTCAAAACCGCTGTCATCGTGGCCATGATGTTTCGGATAGTGTGCCGGGTCGGTGGCCAATTTGCCAAGATCGTGGAAAAAAGCGCAGAAACGGGTCAGGGGATCGGCGGTCACCGCCGCTACACGCTGTAAAACCTGGAACGAGTGGGTAAAGAGATCTCCTTCCGGATGATGCACCAGAGGCCCGGCTGGAATGTGCGGCATACGAAACAGTTCGGGCAAAATGGCAGCTCCGACCTCACATTCAAGCATGCGTTGGAAAAAAAGTTCCGGTATGCTCTTCCCCAGAGCTTTTATCATCTCATTACTGAAGCGCTCAACGGGTATTGTGGTGAACTGTGGCGTCCAATCGTGCCGCTGTATACAGGCCCGCGTTTCTGTTGTCATCAACCACCCCTCTGCTTCAAAGCGAAAGGCGCGGAAGATTCGCAAGGGATCTCGGAGAAAGGAGCGAGTGCTGCATGCCCTGAGTAATCCAGCCTCCACATCGGCTTTGCCGTTAAGCGGATCACGGAGTACGCCGTCAAGACCGAGTGCCATGGCGTTAATGGTAAAGTCGCGTCGCAGCAAATCCTCCCTAAGCTCCTTCATACTCTCTATGGCGGTTACTTCAATTTTTCCGACGGAGTGATGATGCTTGAAATAGATTGTTGCTGAGCTTGTTGCCTCGATACGGCAGTAGCCGAGGGCGAGAAGTTGCTCTGGGGAGATAACGGCCACAAGGTCGATGTCTTGATTGGCCGTACCCCGCACTATATCCCGGACGGTGCCGCCGACCAAAAAAACCCGCTCGTGTAATTCAGTGGGGAAGAGAGTATGGAGGAATGGGAGTATTCTGTTCATGTTGAAATGGAGCATAGATCTTTGTTCGTGGAAAAGCAATAAGCTATCAGTACGCTATCCGACAGATTTCTTGAAAGCTGAATGCTATTCGACTATATTGACCACAGTTGTCATTTACAGAGCGGTACTATAAAATGAGAGCCGGAGTTTCACCCTATGCAGCTTAATCTATTTGAAGATAATAAACCGGGAATTTTACTCAATATAGCCGATGAATTTATCCTGTCCCGTGACTTTGAACAGGCTATTTCTGTCTACGAGCAACTGTGTGAAGAGTATCCCGGTGACCGGCAGAGTGCTAAATTACTGGAGCTGGTATCCCAGTGGCGGGATGCCTTGTCAATAATGAATCTGTCCAACCCGGAAAGCTTCGCTGACATTTGGGGACGTTTTGGTACCATATCCCATGCGCCGCTGAAATCACTGGTGTTACGCCTACTGATTGATGAATTGTGGACTCTGCCCGATGCGGAGCGAATATACTGCCCACCCGCTTGCCATTTTGGTCATCTTTTGATGGAGGGGGGCCGGTTTAGTGAAGCGGCGGACTGCTTTTATCGGTCGTTGTCCGCACCACACATCCCCCGGGGGAGGTTTCTCGCCTGGCGTGGTGATGCGCTGACCCTGGCAGATAACGAGTCCGCTGCCTTAAAAAGTTATCTGGATGCCTTTTTGGAGGATCCTGCTACTGTTGATATGCGCTCCATCGCCTGCGGTACCATTCGTAACCTCTACAGCTCTCTCTGCGAGGAAGCAACGGAAGAAATAGAAGAAATAGAAGCAGAGGGGGAAGCGGCCTGGTTGCCGGTGTGGGGTTGGTTTGAAGAGGTTTTTGCGCTGCCGCTGTTGCTTGAGAGGGATAGGGAGGTTACCCATGACTCAGCAACTTTTGAAGCCCAGCTGGAAGAACGAATACGTTCCGTGCCACGAATCTGGTTTGATATGCTGGCCTCTGCCGAACGATTACGGGCAACGGCACGGGATAATCGGGAAATGGCTGCCATACGTCGTTTAATGAAAAAGAGCAGCAGTTTTATGTTTGACAAATATTTTACGGTAATGAGCGAAAGGAGATGAGTAATGGTAAAAGTGTATAGTCGCAAAGAACGGGCACTTGAACTGTTAGGGCTGTTCGATCTTATCGCTGACGAGTATCTGCGGTCGGAAGTGGAAGAGGCCGTTACCCTGCAATCGGAAATGGTTCCTCTGCTGATTGGTCACCTTGAGGATGTCGTTGCCGATCCTGATGACTATATCCTGTCAGATGGTTTTGCCCATAATTATGCATTAGCCCTTTTGTCCCATTTTCGAGAGACGTCTGCCCATTCTTTACTAATAAAATCATTCAGCCTCTCTGGAAAACAGGTTGATGCACTTTGGGGTGAACTGCTAACCGACGGTCTTTCAGTCGCCCTGTATTGCACTTCCGGGGGGGATTTTACCGCTCTGAAGGAACTTGTGTTAAACAAAGAAGCGGATCCGTTTGTCAGGGGAACAGCCCTGGAATCATTCGTGCTTGCTGTCTCAGAGGGGGTATTGTCACGGGCTGAAGCACTCTCGTTCTTTGCGACATTGCTTGCTGATGGCAGTCTGGCTCCGGCCGAAAATTATTTCTGGGCGGCACTTGTCTCAGAGCTGGCAGCTCTCCACCCTGCTGAATATATTCAGCAAATTAGGGAGTTGTATGGAAAAGGGCTTGTGTCTACTTATGACATACCTCTGGAGGACATTGAGCGTATTGCTGCCGAAGACCGGGATAAAAGGCTCGCCAGGCTGTCGCATCAATTTGCTGAACGGGTTCCGAAAGATATTCATTCATACATTTCCTGGTTTGAATGCTTTGCCAAGAAAGATTTCGATTGGGAAGAAGATGACGACTATTTTTCTGAAGACATCCTTTCAGATATGGATCATTCCTCCTCTGACGCACTTCATCATACGTCACTGAACAATAAAAAAGTTAAAGCCAGAAAACAGCGTAAACTTGCCAAAAAATCGAAAAAGAAAAATCGTAAATGACCCGCTTAACTACCAAGAACACTCTTCCTCCGTTGCTTGAAAGGTTTCATACCTACACCCCCGGTGACATTCATTCTGCTGCCGCCAAGGTTCATTTGATAACCGGTTTTGAGGCATGCAAAGGGAATACTCTGGCCGATGCCGTGTGGAATGAGGATAAAACGGCACTGGAACTCAGCTTTGCCGATGGCAGTCAGGCTACCCTGCTGGTACAAGGGTTCCGGCTTTTGACCAAGTGCAATTGTAAACAGTGGCAGCCCGCCCGCAACTGCCCCCATGTAGTAATTGCCTGGGCCATTCTGAAAAGAACTGTTACGCCCGGTTCATTATCCCATATAAACTTTAACAGGAAGATGCTGGACGATATCAAGCAATACGTTGAGCGTGACGCCCCGCCCCCCGTGGTATCAACTGCTCCTTCCGTTGGTGAGCGGAATCAAGAGGTGGAGCAGGCCACTTCGGGCTTCCGTGTGCGGATCACCCATTCATCCCGTACCGGTGAGCTGAGTGGCTGTGTCATGAACGGCTCACGGGTGGTCTCTGGCTGGACCGATATCGGCATACCGACCGATCTTGCCCGTTTTATGGCATCGGTCAGCAATTATGAATCCACACCCCGATATTTTGAAACGTTCCTCAGGCTGACGGCAGGGAAGTATCCCATTGTTTTTAGTGGTGACGAAGGTACGGAAACACCACTTGTCTATCATGCAGATGAACCCCGCAGTATTCGCATTGCCTTTGATATTTGCCGGGATAATGTAACGATTTCTCCGTTTCTGGAAGATGTTGGAACAGTTGTGACCGGTTTCATTCTACAAGAAGGTGTCCTGTTCGTGCCGGAACGTGGCTGCATGTATCCCCTTGCACAACGCTCCTTGGGGAAACAGTGGCAACAGCTGGTGGATCTTCTTGGACGAGGATATGAAGCTCCCGGATATGAAAACGTAATTTTGGCCGGAGATGATGGACTGGCACCGTTCCCCCCCGCTGCTTATGCGCTCGAAAGCTTTGGGGGACAGACCGTTACCGTGCCGATTGCCCAGTTTAATGCAGCAGGTCTCCGACTCACCTCCGAACTGTTTACCTCCGTTGATGACTGGTGTCTCTTTTTTCATAACGGTATGCCGGCCACGGTTCCGGAGCCGGAGAGTCCCACGTATCTTCTGGGCATACCGTCAGGGGGGGAGGGACCTTCTGGTTCACGCAAGTCCAAAAAAGCTGTTTCAACACTGGGCGTGCTGAAAGGGCAGACCTTTCCCTGCTCCACACTGGCGCAGCGGATTTTGAACCCGGCACTCCGCACAAACCATCTTTCACCTGCCTTGAGAAACCATACAAGGGTACGGGCTCTTTTAGAAGCACACTTTGAACTGATGAACGACTCCGGTCCCGTGACCCGGGAAGCGGTCATCCGCTCCATGGGTTACGTGCCTGATTTTTCAACCCAGGAGATGGCTGAAGAAGTCATGCCGTTACTTTCTCACCTGTCCGACGATCTGAACCGGGTTGACCTGCTGCTTCTTGCATCAGCCGATGGTTGGCTCTGTGCGAAGGAAGTTGTCAGTGAACAGGTACGCATGCTCAAGGTGCTCTATGATGTCTTAGCGTTTGACGCATTTTGTGCTCTCGACGACCGGTTTGCACTTGGGGCGCGAAAATTGGATATGGTACTGCCCCAGTTGATCTCACGCCTTCAGTCGGCAGGGTTTGCCATTAAGGTTGACAGAGAACCACTTGCCCTTGGTTCATGGGAGTTTTCGCTGGATGCTACCGTCAGCACATTGGACTGGTTTGAACTTCGTCCGGAGATTCGTTGTGACGGAGTTGTGCTGAGTGAGGAGGAGCTGCGGGCACTCTTTGAGAGCAACGGTTCGCTGCGTCGTAATGGCTATCTGATGACAATGGATGAGGATACTGCCCGGGCATTTGCCCTGTTGTCTGATTGCATGCCGACACATACGTCGAAAACAGACGGCGGGAAGGGAGCCGTTCGGGTACCCCGTTTGCAGATTCTGGACTGGCTCCAGTTGCGCAGTCAAGGGGTGACGGTAACGTTATCACCGAAAGAGGCCCGGGTTCTGGAAAGCTTACTGAACTTCAAATCAATACCGGAGCGGCCTCTGCCGAGCGGACTCCATGCCGAGCTTCGCCATTATCAGGTGGAGTCGTGGTACTGGCTTGCCTACCTCTACGAACATCACTTTGGTGCCTGTTTGGCCGATGATATGGGGCTGGGAAAAACCCTCCAGGGGATTACTCTGATGGCCGGGCTTCTGTCCGGGGGGCTTCAATCTACGGCACCCCCTGGTACCCCCCATCTCGTGGTGGCTCCCCCCTCGCTTCTCTTTAACTGGGAAGCGGAAATAGGGAAATTCTACCCCGCCGCCAGGGTTCATGTCTATTCCGGTAGCGGTCGCTCCACCGAAGCCCTCACCGATTATGACATCGTCATTACCAGTTATGGCCTCGTGCAGCGTGACATAGACCGGCTTGAAAAGGTGCGCTTTGATGTCATTATCTTTGATGAAACCCAAGTGGTAAAGAATCTTCAGGCTGTCACCAGTAATGCCGTGCGCAGATTGTCCGGAGGCTTCACTCTGGGGTTGACCGGCACCCCGGTGGAAAACCACCTGCGTGAATATTATGCCATTATGGACCTCTGTCTGCCCGGTCTCCTGGGAAGTCGTGATGACTTTACCCGGCAGTCCGGTCAGGGTGAGGCCGGAATCGCCCGGCTGATTCGTCGCACGCGTCCCTTTATTCTGCGGCGAACCAAGCAGATGATTGCCGCCGAGTTACCGCCAAAAATCGAGACCGACATCCTTCTGGATTTGTCCGAAAAACAGAAAGCTTTGAACCAGCGCACGGTGGAAGAGGTGCGCGGGCAGGTCAAGGATGCCTATGACCGTCATGTTTCCGGTCAGGCCAGCATTATCGCCCTGACCGCCATTCTGCGGCTACGCCAGATCTGCCTGACACCGGCACTGCTCTCCCCCGACTCCGATGAAGAATCCCCCAAGCTGGAGTTTCTGGTCGAGCAGCTCCGGGAGCTGCGGGATGAAGGGCACAGCGCCCTCGTTTTTTCCCAGTTCACCGGCTATCTTGACCATATTGAAAAAGGGTTACAGCAGCAGGAGCTTGACTATCTTCGGCTGGATGGTTCCACCCCGGTTCCCAAACGTAAAAAACTGGTACAGCAGTTTCAAGATTCCGAAGAGCCATCCGTATTCCTGATTAGCCTCAAGGCCGGGGGGAGGGGCCTCAATCTGACCAGAGCCACCTACGTCTATCACATGGATCCCTGGTGGAATCCGGCAGTGGAAAATCAGGCATCGGATCGCGCCCACCGCATCGGCCAGACCGAACAGGTCACCATCACCCGCCTGATTATGCGACACACCATTGAAGAAAAAATGATGATGCTTAAACAGCAGAAGTTGAAGCTCTACAAAGCCATACTTGAAGAGGGTACCGGCGCGGGTGGTGCCGGTTTAACGAGGGAGGATCTGGAGTTTTTGCTCAGATGAATTTTGTCTAAGTCCGACGGGCTCCTGTTATTCCCCTTATCGCTGTGCACCGACGTTTTGTATGGTGCAATTCCGCTATTATTTAATTATTTATTATTGTTATATAATCAAGAAGCTTTTTTAATATTTAATATCAATTTTTTACTCGGTTTAAAAGTCAGTGTGTTTCGAGCTTTTATTGTTGTCGTGCTTTCGCTGTCTTGCGACCTTTTGCCACGACGGTAAGCCTTAGGTTTGACTACGAAGCTCCCGAAACCAGCAATTTTTAGTTTCTCTCCATTTCCTAGAATCTGCTTGATGAGAGATAGAACGGCTTCAACCTTTTTCGCAGACTCCTTTTTCGTGAAGCCGATTTTTTGATGAATCTGTTCAGCAATGTCTGCTTTTGTCATAAATATTCTCCTTTAAAAGTTAATTAATAATGGATGTTATAATATATTAAACTGGTTGCTCAAGTCAAGAAAACCTGTTGAACAGCAGATTCCCCCCCCCCACGTCCGCCAGACTCTGAGAAAAAATGCCCGATTACCACTCTGGAAACCACTCGTTGTAGTCTTGGCGTGGAATCCCCGTATTCTACCCAAAACGACCATAAGAGTTTTACAGCATAAAAACCGAACGATTAAAGGCTGATACAGATTACTCGTCGCATATTATATACAGACGTTTTATGGAAGCCTGTCCATAACGAGTATCTGGGTAGACAAAATGACCAGTGATGTTTGAAGGCTGTTGTGGTGTAATGTGTTGTTATCACAAGTAAAAATTAAAAAATTAGAGAGGTGATTTTTTTTGTGTTGCGACGGGTGTTGCTCAGGACAATAAGTATGGATAAAAAGATAGTGTAACTTCTGGGCAGGTATGCCCCAAATATGTACGCTTTTATCGCGGAGGGATTTGATATGAAAACGCTCATCACATCAATGATCATGGCAGTTTTGTTTGTGGGAGGCCAGAATGCTTGGAGTGCCGTCCCTCGGACGATCACGTATCAGGGGTACCTCAACACGGTAAATAATGTTGCGGTCAATGGTTCCGTGCAGATGACATTCAGTCTTTATGAAAATGACACGGGTGGCTCCTCCATCTGGACTGAGAGTCAAAGCGGGGTTACAGTCGTTAAAGGTGTTTACTCCGTGCTCTTGGGAAAGAGTAATGCTCTCAATTTGGACTTTGATAAAGTCTATTATCTGGGAGTAAAGGTTGGTACCGATTCCGAGATGACGCCACGCTATGAATTATCTGCGGCTCCCTATGCCTTCAGAACCATGAATGCCGCCACTGCTGACATGTTGTCGATAGCCTGTAATGATGGTCAGGTGCTTGGGTATACTGCTACCAGTAAAACCTGGGGATGTGTGACCGGGGCTGCGAGCGGAGCAGGCACTTGGGGCGGAATTACCGGAAACCTCTCCAATCAGGCTGATCTGACAACTGCCTTGGCCGAAAAAGTGAATACGACAACTACTGTCAATGGCTATGGTCTGAGTGGAAGCGTGACTCTGGCAGCTGGTGACGTTGGTCTGGGTAATGTCAATAACACTAGTGACTTGAACAAGCCGGTCAGTACTGCAACCCTGGAGGCGCTGAGCCAGAAAGCACCGCTCAATAACCCCACCTTTACCGGTACGGTGAGTGGTGTCACTAAAACCATGGTTGGCCTTGGCAATGTTGACAACACCTCCGACCTCAGCAAGCCTGTCAGTACGGCAACCCTGACTGCCCTGAGCTT
>CAIRBT010000157.1 GCA_903876875.1 uncultured Geobacteraceae bacterium | reverse complement strand
GTTATGGCAACCTTCACATTGCCCACGCAGATGCCATTGGCAGAGGTTCCCAACGTTACGGAATAGCGGGCGGTGAAGGTGCCGGCTCCCGTCACCGTAAGGGACGAAGCGTAGCTGTTGGAGCCGGTATAAAAGAGGAACGCCGGAGCTGACGCGGTTTTTGAGTCGGCGGTTTCCGTGGCAAAGACCGGATCATCGATACGCTTTGCCATCATTTCTTCCAAGGCTTCCTGTGCAAGATTAGTGGCAACCGAATAACGTGCCGCTTTCTGATTAGCCGACATCGACACGGTAAACATGGTAACCACCGCTATGACGGCAATGGACAGGAGCGTCATGGCCACCAGCACTTCCGTCAGGGTAAAACCCCGACTCCGAGCCAATAAGCTCTTTTGAGCTGCTAAACAGTCACCCCTGTCAGATGTACGAACAAACGGTGCTCGCAGAAAGCGGCCAACATACGGTGAAAAATGTGGGTCTTGTGCCATTATTTTACCTTAGAATTTGCAAATTATTCCCATAATAAGTAACAAGCAGCAGAGGAGTCAACAACAAAGAATATATCACATAATTACCAGTTGTTTATAAACAATCTTTCATTGCTCCAGAGCAGATGACCATCTTAAAAACAGCAGAGGCTCCTTACCATGAATATCTTCACAGCAAGGAGCCTCGAAAAAAACTACGTATGTAGTGGAAATCTAGTTTGTTTCCAGCATTTTTTTGAGTGATTCGGCATCCCGAATGCCAACCTGGACGGCCCCGGAGGGGAGCACCAGCGTGGGGGTACCGGAAATACCGTTCGCACCGGCAAATTTGATAATTTCGTCCACGGCGACCTTACTGCCGTCGGTTGTCGGTTTGGGAACATCTTTTCCTTCAAAGGCAGCATCGAGCCGCTCCAACCGCTCCAGGCCCTTTGATTCAAGTACGAACCGAACCTTGTCATAGGCTGCCGGGTGCATGGGCAACGGGAACAACATCACGTAGATGGCAACGTCGGGAGCAATTTTGGCCAGCTTTTTCAGTTCAAGGTGCCCTTTCCGGCAGTAGGGGCAGTCCGGATCAGTAAACACATAGAGCTTCTTTGAACCGGCAGGATTCCCCATGATAACCGCATTGCCGACCGGAATGGTTTTGACATCAATGGCCGGAATCTCATTTTGTGAGGGGAATTCGCTTTTATGGGCAACGGCCGGCTCCATTTTTTCCAGGTTAACAACCATCCCCTGCACAAAATGCTTTTTGCCGTAATCCATGAGAATGACCCCTTTTTGGGAATCTTTTTCCACCAGCAATTCAAAGAAACCCCGCGCGGGTGACTGCTTGACCGATTTGACCGTCACACCGATTTTTTTCAGAAGCCCGGTTGCTTCCTGTGGCGTCAGCGTATGACACGAGGTGCAATCACCACCGCACCCCTCTTTCGCCAGCGCAGCGGTGGATGCTGCAAGGATGACGCTTACGACTAAAGTAATACACAAATTTCTCATACTGGTTTCCTTCCTTTCCCGTTAAAGTTATTGTACGCCAGAAAAGCCACTGAGGCCCAAATACCAGCCAATGAGCAGCTTTCCGTAAAACAGATAGAGCAGGGCACCCAGTGCCAGATAGGGACCAAACGGAATGGCAAGTTTGCCATCTTTCCGCTGTACCATCATGAGCGAAAGCCCGATAACCGACCCGGAAAGTGAGCTGGTGAAAAGAATAAACGGCACCGCCTTCCAGCCAAGAAAAGCACCCATCATGGCCAAAAGCTTGATGTCGCCCCCCCCCATCCCCTCATTACCGGTCAGGCGGTGGTAGGTCCAGGCCACCACCAGCAGGCTCCCCCCCCCCAGCAGAAGGCCGATCAATGAGTTAAGCCACCCCGGTTCCGTGAGAAAAAATGACAGGATAAAACCGATAACAATGCCGGGAAGCGAGATCTCGTCGGGGATTATCTGGTGTTCCAGATCGATGAACGTGATAACCACCAGTGCCGAGCAGAAAAACACCATGGCTATTCCGGTCAGTGACAGTCCAAAACGGAGAAAAACCGCCAGGGTCAGGAGACCGTTCAGTAATTCAACCAGCGGGTACTGAAGGGAAATGTGCGTACCACAACCACGGCATTTCCCCCGCAGCAACAGATAACTCGCCAGAGGGATATTATCGTACCAGCGTATCTGATAGGCACAGACCGGGCAATGTGACGGTGGCGATACGATTGATTCATCACGGGGAAGACGACAGATGCAGACATTGAGAAAGGAACCGATAACCAGGCCGAACAGCAGTGCAAAAAGGGCTACAAGCAGTTCCGGATTCAGCATCTATGGCACCCTTCCGTTGTTACTTCCGCGATATGAGACGCGAGGTACTCCCCCACTTCTGCGGCGGTTGCAAAACCAAAACATCCCTCCGCGATAACCGCAGCCCGTTCCCGTTCACAGCTCCGCAACACCTGTTTTACCCGCAACAGAGAGCCGGCTCCCATGGAAAGTTCATCAAAACCAAGGCCAAGCAGCACCGGCAGACACTGGGGATCCCCCGCCATCTCACCACACAGGCAGGCCGGAATACCGGCACCATGGGCCGCTTGCACAATCCGGCGCAGCGATCTGAGAACCGCCGGATGAAGCGGCTGGTACATGTGGGACAGCTGTTCGTTGCTCCGGTCTATGGCCAGCGTATACTGGATGAGGTCATTGGTGCCAACACTGAAAAAATCAACCTCACGGGCCAGAAGATCGGCAAGGATCACCGCCGACGGGATCTCGATCATCACGCCGACCGGCACCTGGGGATCAAAGGGGATTCCCTCGGCGGCAAGCTCCGCTTTGCACTCTTCAAGCAGCTGCTTTGCCCGGCGCAACTCCTCCACCCCGGAAATCATCGGGAACATGATCCTGACCGGGCCATTGGAGCTGATCCGCACTATGGCACGTAACTGTTTTTTAAACTCGTCCGGCATACTCAATGAAAGGCGAATGGCCCGCATCCCCAGTGCCGGATTAACCTCGGCAGCGTGCTCCAACCCCTCAAGAAGCTTATCTCCACCGGCATCAAGAGTGCGTATGGTGAGCAGGTGGGGTGCCACAGCCTGCTGCATGGCACGATATACCTGGTATTGGGTCTCTTCATCCGGCATAACAGAACGGTTCATAAAGAGCATTTCGGTCCGGTACAGACCGACGCCACCCCCACCGTAGCGGAGTATGGAGGCTCCCTCTTCAGGAATTTCCACGTTCCCCCGCAACTGCATGACGTGACCATCACGGGTCACCGCCGGCAGGGGTGCTGTTTTCAGCAGCTCGTTCTCGCCACACTCGTACTGCTGTTTGCGTCGCAGTGCCGCCTGAAAGGTCTGCTGATCGGGACGTACGACAACGGCTCCCGTTAAGCCATCCACAATAACCGCAGCACCGTCATAGAGGAAATCGCTGATCCCCTCCACCCCCATGACAGCCGGCAGGTCAAGAGCCCGGGCCAGAATTGCCGTGTGGGAGGTTTGTCCCCCGATTTCAGTTATAATAGCAAGCACACTGCTGCGATCAATCTGTAAGAGATCGGCGGGAGAAAAATCATGGGCGGCGATGATGATCGGCTCCTCCCGGACGGGAAGTGGTGCCACTGTCTTCCCCCCCATGCGGAGCAGGACGCGCTCGATAACCATCTCCACATCGGTGATCCGTTCGCTCAGATAGGGATCGTTAATGCGGGCAAATTTTTCTCGATACCGGTGCAGGGTGCGTCTCAGAGCCCCTTCGGCATTGATCATCGCCCCCCGGATACTCTCGGTCGTTTCGATGACCAGACGCTCATCGGCCAGTATCATCTGGTGAATTTCGATAAAGAGGAGGTTTTCCTCGCCGTTTGTTTCTGCGAGGCGACTGCGCAAGGTCTCCAGCTCATCCCGTGTTTCCTCAACCGCCCGCACCAGTCGTTCAATCTCCGAGCCGACGGTATTAAAGGCAATCGGATACTCGGCAACGACCGTAAGGCGGCGATCAACGACACAGAGTTTGCCCAACGCGATTCCGGGAGAGGCTGGAATGCCGGAGAACAGCTGCATGTTATTCTTCACCAAACCCGTTGGCAATCAGCTCACCGATCACCTGAAAGGCCTCTTGTTCATCGGCTCCGTCAACGGACAATCGAATCGTCGTCCCCTTTGAGGCGGCAAGCATCATGATACCCATGATACTTTTACCGTTCACTTCCACGTCATCCCGCGCAATCTTGACGTCAGAGTGAAAACGGCTCGAGGTTTTCACCAGCAGAGCCGAAGCACGGGCATGCAGCCCCAGTTTATTCACGATCAGAAATTCTTTACTCTGCATAGTTCACACGTATCCTTGCCTGTCATTATGGCACAGTTATTTCAAAAATTCCCCGGCGATAATAATGCCGTCACGACCAGCCCGTTGCAGGCTGACGGCAAGTTCGGCCACCGGCATCCGTTCCCTGCGGGAGGTAAAATCAATCAGCATCGGCAGGTTAACGCCGGTAACCACCTCAACACTCCCCTCTTTCAGAAAGGACATCGCCATATTGGACGGCGTACCGCCAAACAGATCGGTCATGATGATTGCACCGTCAGTACGCACCGCTGCCACCGCCGACACCACCCGGGCCATGATATCGTCGGCCTGCTCTTCGGGAACGACCTCCACCAGAGCGCAGTTTTCAACAGTTCCCACAATCATTTCCACCGACGACTTCAGTGCCGTTGCAAGACCGGCATGGGTAACCAACACTAATCCAATCATTTGTGCCCCTTTTCAATATCACGATGAATAATTTTCACCGATGGTAACAGCTGTTGCAGATGCACTCCGGTGGCTTCTGCGATGGCCACCGAACGATGGCGGCCGCCGGTACACCCAATCGACAGCGTCAGGTATGATTTCCCCTCATCTCGATGTGCCGGCAATAACATATCGAGCATCGGGAAAAAATGATCCAGAAAACGTGCTGTCACTTCGTTGTCCAGCACATACTCGCGAACGGCAGCATCTCGTCCGGAGAGATTTTTAAGGTGGGGAACAAAAAACGGGTTGGGGAGAAACCGCACATCCATAACCATATTCGATTCCAAAGGGACACCATACTTGAAACCGAAGGACTGGATCTCAACCACCAGCTTATTCCCCTCTTCCTCACCATACACCACCCCGAGAATAAAGTCCCGCAACTGGTGTACCGTAAATTCCGACGTATCGATAATCCGGGTTGCCATTGCACGCAGGCCGTTCATCCGTTCCCGTTCAATGCGGATCGCCTCGGGGATCGAACTGTGTTCATCGGCAGGGTGACGCCGCCGTGTCTCGGAGAAGCGGCGGATAAGTACCTCATCAAGGGAGTCGAAGAAGTATATTTCTACGGAATGCCCCGCATCCGTAACCTTGCCAAGTACCCCCTTATACCCCTTAAAAAACTCCCGACCCCGAATATCGGCAACCAGCACCACCCCTTTAAAGGCCTCGCCCGACTTATCAATCAGATCCACAAAACGTTTAAACAACCGCACCGGCAGATTGTCGATACAGTAGAAGCCCTCATCTTCAAGAGCCTTGACGGCGGTGGATTTTCCCGAACCAGACATGCCGGTGATGATTATGATTCTCATGGGTTACTCAACCTCATCTCCCAGAGGTCTGGCTTCAATACGTGCCATCAGACGCTCCTGAAAATCCCGGGCCGAATGGCATCCCATGCCTTTCAGCAGATTATTGCGTGCCGCCACCTCGATGATGGAACCAAGATTCCGTCCGGGGCGCACCGGGATGACAATGTGGGGGATTTCGATACCAAGTATCGACGTAGTCCGATCATCAACCCCCAACCGGTCATACTCCTGTGTTTCGTCCCACTCTACCAACTCCAGCTGCATATCGACGATCTTTTTATCACGAATGGCCGAAACCCCATAGAGATCCTTGATATTAATGATCCCAAGCCCCCGTATTTCCATAAGATATTGCAAGGCCTCTTCAGCCTGCCCTATTAATACCGCCGGCATCTTCTTCTTGATAAACACCATATCATCGGCCACCAGGCGGTGTCCGCGAATGACCAGATCAAGAGCACACTCACTTTTGCCAATGCCACTTTTCCCCGAGAGCAGCACCCCGACCCCCAGCACATCCATCAGCACTCCATGGGTGTGGATCGTCGGCAAAAGCCGTTCCTCAAGGAACTTGGTAATCAGGGAGATAAAGGTCGAGGATTGATGGGCAGTGGCCAGCACCGGAATGGCACGGGCTTCGGCAAGCTCCAGGAGCATCCGGGGGGGGGACAGATTTTTGGTAACAATAAAGCAGGAGATGGGAAAGGTACAGAGTGCGGCCAGATTCCGTTCCACAATCTGGCAGTCGGTGGCATTCAGATAGGATATTTCCGTGTTACCGAGCACCTGCAACCGATCAGGATGCAGGTGCTCGGTATAACCGGCCAGAGCCAGCCCCGGTTTTTGGATACGTGAACTGGAAACCCGCTGAGCAAGCCCCCTGCCACCGGCAAGCAGTGACAAACCGAGACCATACTCGTTATCGTGCAGTATTTCCTGTATCGAAAGAGAAATTCCGTCCATGGGGCTTACGGGCGTTTATGCCCGTTGTGGCTCTATCAGACCGAAATTGCCGTCTTTACGACGATACAGCACGTTGATTTCATTGCTGTCGGCATCAATGAACACAATGAAATCCTTGTGCAGCAGATCCATCTGCATGACCGCTTCTTCAACCGACATCGGCTTGGCGACTTCACTGGTAGTTTTAATAATAACCGGTTCACTGCTCGCTTCGATGCTTTCAGCCTGGAAGATTTTTTTGGAAAGCTGACGACCATGCTCGTCGCCATTGGGCTTGTGGGCTTTGATCTTTTCTTTGTAACGAACCAGCTGACGCTCGATTTTATCAATAACGGCATCAATTGCAGCATACATGTCGTTGGTTGACTCCGAAGCCTTGGTGCTGATGCCCTTGGAGTTAATGACGATTTCCACAATGTGACGAATTTTCTTTTCTACGGAGAAATAGACCTGAACACTGATGGGACTGTCAATATACTTGGTGACCCGCTCAAGTTTTTCTTCAGCATATGCCTTAAGGGCATCGCTCTGCTCCATGTGTCTGAATGTCATCGTTACCTGCATACATACCTCCTGTGTGATTGTGTGGTGAAATGGACGACTGCCGACTCGGCAGTACGTCAAAAATGTCGTTTACGCTCCGAAGAAGAGCCAAAATTAAGCATTTCCCGATATTTAGTCACCGTACGACGGGCAATGTTAACCGTCTGGCTGGTCAACATTTCGGCAATTTTCTGATCGGATAACGGCTTTTGTGGATTTTCCTTTTCAATAATCTCCCTGATTCTGTTTTTAACGCTCTCCGAGGCGACAAAATCCCCCTCGCTGGTTGACAGACCGCTGTTAAAGAAATATTTCAGTTCCAGAAGCCCTTGGGGGGTCTGCATGTACTTGTTGGTGGTCACCCGGCTGATGGTTGATTCGTGCATCCCGATATCATCGGCAACATCACGCAGCACCAGCGGGCGGAGAAACTCTATACCATTGTCAAAATACTCACGCTGAAAACGGATAATGCTCTTGGCAACCTTGTAAATCGTGCGTTGTCGCTGTTGGATACTCTTAATCAACCAGACCGCCGAACGCATCTTGTCACTGATGTAATGTTCCGCCTGGGAATCAATCTGCCCCGTACTCCGGGCGTCAACGTACTGGGTACTCACCTTCAGATTTGGCAACCCTTCTTCATTGAGCATAACCACATAGTCATCGCCGACTTTGTGAACAAAGATATCGGGTGAAATATAATGTACGTCATCGGTACTGAAGGACGAACCGGGGCGGGGATCAAAGCCGGAGATAATCTTTGACGCCATCAACACCTGGTTGACATCAACCTTGAGGATACGGGCAATCTGTTTATAATTGCGCTTTTCCAGATCACCCAGGTGGTCAAGCAACACATGTTCAACCACGCTCCCCTTCATACCAAGACTACGAGCCTGAATGAGCAGACACTCCCGCAGATCGCGGGCGGCAACGCCGGGAGGATCAAATTCCTGAATACATTCCAACACGTCAAGAACATCTTCTTCTGTGCCGGAACCTGCTTCGGCAATTTCCAGCAGAGAAGCCCGAAGATACCCGGACTCGTCAATATTGCCAATGATAATCTCACCCAATCGAACATCCATCTCCGAATACTGCCCCATATGGAGCTGCCAGAGCAGGTGATCGATCAGGGTCCCCTTGCGGGTCAGGAGATTTTCAAAGGAGGGGCGCTCATCGTCACCCCCATACTGCTGCTCACCGGAGCTGTAGTTGTACCCGTCAAGGTAGCTGTCCCAGTCACGTAGCGTGTCCTCGCCGGTTTCCACCTCATGAAAATCAACGGTGTTCTCGGCCGGGTCAAGCTCCTGTTCGGCCGCTTCTATGGCTTCAAGTTCCCGCACATCTTCCGGCTCAGAACTCTCTTCCAGAAGGGGGTTTTCTTCCAGTTCCTGAACCACCAGATCCTGCAATTCGATGCGAGTCATCTGAAGAAGTTTGATCGCCTGCTGCAATTGGGGAGTCATCACCAGTTGCTGGGACATCTTCAGTTGTTGACGCATCTCCATTGCCATAAAACAGGTTTCCTCAAAGGTACCACAGTATGCTGACTATAAACAAAACCGGACAATAAAAACAGCAGATTAATGCAAACTCAAAACAATCGAAAATCTTTACCAAGATAAATTTCCCGGGCTCGCTCACTGCCGGCTATCTCGGTAGGTGTCCCCTGCTCCAGCACCACACCACCACTCAGGATATAGGCTGAGTCACAAACCCCCAGTGTTTCCCGTACGTTGTGATCAGAAATCAGTACCCCGATATTTTTTCGTTTCAGCGAAACAATCAACTGTTGGATGTCGGCAACGGCAATGGGATCAATGCCGGCAAACGGTTCATCCAACAGGACAAATGAAGGATTTGTTATTAATGCCCGGGCAATTTCAACCCGACGCCGTTCGCCCCCCGAGAGTGCAAACCCCTTTGAGGAGGCG
Source organism: uncultured Geobacteraceae bacterium (assembly GCA_903876875.1). GTDB lineage: Bacteria > Desulfobacterota > Desulfuromonadia > Geobacterales > Pseudopelobacteraceae > JACRCG01. The sequence goes on along the minus strand of CAIRBT010000157.1, from coordinate 13,991 downwards.
ATATGGGTGATGGAAAACTCCTCCAGCAACTGTTCCATCCGCTCACGCCGCCGCCGCCGATCCGGTTCGATGGTTTCGATGATTGCCATGAGATTGTCGGCCACCGACAGCTTGCGAAAGACCGACGCTTCCTGGGGGAGATAGCTGATGCCCCGCCGCGCCCGCTGATACATCGGCAGTGCCGTAATGTCGTCATCGCCGAGAAATACCTGGCCGCCATCGGGGTGAGCCAGACCAACCACCATATAGAATGTGGTGGTTTTACCGGCTCCGTTGGGACCGAGGAGGCCGATAACCGACCCGGAGGTGATGGAAATATCCACCCCGCTCACCACCTGTCGATCCCCGTAGTTCTTCTTGAGGGACTTCGTCCAGAGCCGGGAATCAACGACCGCCGACATCATTTTTCCTGGGTGATGCATTTATGACCGCCTCAACGCGAGCCTTGGGGTCTCCGCCACTTGATACATCGCTTTTTTCGTCATCAACATAATAGGTGATAACCTTGCCGCTGATACTGTCCCCCCCCTGGACGACCCGTGGGGAACCGGTCAACACAATGCGACCAACACGGCTGTCAAAGAGTGCCTGTTCGGCAAATCCGGTTCGGTTCAGCTGAATGATCCTGACATTTCCGGTCGCTTCGACCTTGTCGACATCACCGTTTTTCTCGGCATAATTCACCACCAACCGGTCACAATAAATGGTGATATCCCCCTGACGGGCAACCACCTTGCCAGAAAAAACCGCCGTTTTCCCCTTGTTGTCAGCTGACAACTCATTGGATTTCACGGTAATGGGCAGCGTGGAGCGATCCTTGTGGGCCGAGGGGGCGGCAACCGCCACCGCTGCGGTGAGGCAGCAGACACCAGCCACTATAAGGTTAATACATAAATTTTTCATCATTCGTACCCGAAACCGGAAAAAAATCAGTGCATCGTTACCGATGCCTCAATGGCAGAAGAAAAACGAGCCTGCTGGTTTTTGACGTTCAACGTCATACCAACGGCATCAAGCTGCAATCTCTCCTGGCTAAAATGAACCGACCCGGCGGTGGTAAACCGGCCGGTTGTACCGGTATAGAGCAGGGAATCTGTGCTAAAACGAGCACCTTCTTCCGTAACAACGAGGACATGTCCACTCAAGCGGACGTTTCTTTCCCTGCTGAGATATTCCCCCTTGTCGGCGGTGACCGTCACCGTACCCTGACTGCTCCTTTTCTGAAAATCCATTTTTATACCGGCCAGATAAGCCGTATCTCCCCGTTTATCATATTCAACACGCTCGGCAACAAGCTCCCACGCAACCTGACCATCCTGAATTTCGGAAAAACGGGCCTTTTTCAGTGCGATATCAATATGGTGGGGAAGCTGCTGTTCTGCCGGGCGAGCCGAAGGTGAACCGTGGGGTACATTCCGGAAAACCACGACCGCGATACCGATTATCGCCGCCATTACGAGTAGTGCCAGTAAAGGCCTGATATAAGCGGATGAGACCATAGTTGCACGGAACTATATCACTGAGAAAAGGTACTGTCCAGCATTACGTGGCGGGAAGAGATAATTGGCATGAAGATTGAATCTATAGTTCATAACGGGCAGTGGCGGCACTCCAGAGACCCCGCCCTTTCAAAATCATATCACAGACTTCCCGTACGGCTCCCCTCCCCCCGTCGCGGGTAGTAATATAATGGGCGACCGCCACCGCTTCGGGGAGAGCGTCCGCCGGTGCAGCGGCAAACGCAACCCGCCGCATGACCGGTACATCAATCACATCATCCCCCACATAGGCTATCTGACTGTCGTCAAGTCCGGTACGCCGTTTCACGTCGTCATAACTTTCCAGCTTTTTCAGTGAGCCCTGATACACCAGCTCAATGCCCAGTTCGCGGGCTCTCAGTTCAACCACGAGGGATGTTCTGCCGGTGATGATGCCGACCTCGATCCCCTGGCGTTGCAGCATCTTAATGCCATGGCCATCCTTGACATTGAACACCTTCGTTTCGGTGCCGTGGGCATCATAAATTATCCCGCCGTCGGTCATCACACCGTCAACATCCAACAGCAGCAGGCGAATATCCTTTAATCTCTCAGCAATCATGCGATACCGGCCTTCAAAATATCATGGAGGTGAAGTATGCCACAGGGGGCTAAACTGGTGTCATCGTCAAACACGAACAGTGAGGTGATGGCTCGCTGCTCCATAATCTGGAGGGCAGCGGCGGCAAGTTCCGTCCGTCTGATGCGAAGCGGACCATGCTTCATGATTTCAGAGGCATGCCGGTTGAGGATATCAAAACCTTTTTCCAGAGCCCGGCGCAGGTCTCCGTCGGTGATGACCCCCTGAAGGGCTCCCGCAGCATCGCAGACCCCGGTCACGCCAAGCCCCTTGTCGGTAATCACGAACAGTGCCTCTTTCATCAGGGTGTCTTCCCGTACCAGCGGAACACCATCCCCCTGGTGCATCAAATCTTCCACCCGTAAAATGAGTTTTTTCCCCAGGGCACCGCCGGGATGAAACACGGCAAAATCCTCCGCCCTGAAACCACGCTTGACCAGCAGTGCCACCGCCAGTGCATCCCCCATGGCCAGTGTGGCGGTCGTGGAAGCGGTCGGAGCAAGCCCCAGCGGACAGGCTTCTTCCGCCACGGACACATCCAGAAACAGATCACTCACCCGTGCCAGAGTGGAGGTCACATTACCGCTCATACCGACCAGATGGGCACCAAGCCGCTTTATGGAGGGGAGAATCCTGAGAATTTCCTCTGTTTCACCACTGTTGGAAATGGCAATGACCACGTCGCCGGTCATAATCATTCCCAGATCGCCATGGATCCCCTCGGCCGGATGGAGAAAAAACGCCGGTGTGCCGGTGGAGGCCATGGTGGAGGCGATCTTTTGCCCCACCAGCCCCGATTTTCCCATGCCACTGACAATAACCCGCCCCGTGCTGGCCAGAACCAGATCGACTGCCCGTTCAAACGAGTGGTCTATCCGCTCGGCCATGGCGGTCAGAGCCAGGGCTTCCACGCCAATTACCCGCCGTGCCTCTTCAATAACATTCATGGCGCGGCCTGCTTGACCACACCGTCAATCGCTTGCAACACTTTGAGCAGGGAAGGAAGTTCACCCAAGGGAATGGAGTTGGGACCATCGCAGAGTGCAACATCAGGGTTCTCATGAACTTCCATGAAGATACCGTCGATTCCAGCAGCCACAGCCGCCCGTGACAGATATTCCACAAACTCCCGCTGTCCGCCAGAGCAGTCACCCTGTCCTCCCGGCAGCTGGACACTGTGGGTTGCATCGAATACCACCGGATAGCCGAAGGAGCGCATCACCGGAAAACTCCGCATATCCACCACCAGATTGTTATAACCGAATGAAGCACCCCGTTCGGTGAGGATAATGTTCTCGTTACCACTGGCAGCAAGTTTACCGGCAACATTTTTCATATCCCAGGGAGCCAAAAACTGCCCCTTTTTGACGTTAATAATCCTGCCACTTTTGGCAGCCGCCACCAGCAGATCGGTCTGACGACAGAGAAAGGCCGGAATCTGCATGATATCAAGCACCTGGGCAGCAGGTTCAATCTGCTCGATGGAGTGGATATCGGAAATAACCGGCACTCCGAAGGATTCTTTCACCTTGCGCAGAATGGCCAACCCCTCCTTCAATCCGGGACCCCGATAGGCATTAACCGACGTCCGGTTGGCCTTATCGTAGGAGGCTTTGAACACCAGCGGCATTGACAGTTCACCGCAGATGGTTAAGAGTCGTTCGGCATGACGCAGGGTTGCAGCTTCGTTTTCAATGACACAGGGGCCGGCAATCAGCACGAGGGGCCGATTATTGCCGATGGCAACCGTTCCGGTGGTAATTTCACAGGTCATGGCGGCCTACCCCTTGTTCCGCTGGAGCAACGAGGCACCGATAAACGAGCGGAATAATGGATGGGGCACCAGTGGCTTTGATTTGAATTCCGGATGGAACTGACAGGCCAGAAACCAGGGATGGTCGGCGATTTCCACAACCTCCACCAGATCCTTTTCCTTGTAAACGCCGGACAGCAGCAGCCCCTTGCCGGTCAGAAGGTCGCGGTACTTGTTGTTAAATTCGTACCGATGGCGATGCCGCTCGGAAATTTCGGTCTGGTTATAGGCACCATGGGCCAGAGTTCCTTTGGAAATGGTGCAGGGGAAAGCACCAAGACGCATGGTACCCCCCTTCTTACTGACCGCCCGCTGCTCCTCCATCAGGTGAATCAGGGCTTCCCCCCCCTCCTGACGGAATTCGCTGGAACAGGCCTCACTGATACCACAGACATTACGGGCAAACTCGATGACCGCCATCTGCATACCGAGACAGATACCGAAGAAGGGGATCTTGCGGGTTCTGGCGTATTCGATGGCCATGACCTTCCCTTCCGTACCCCGCTCACCGAAGCCGCCGGGAACCAAAATGCCGTCCACGTCGTCAAAGTGCCCTTCGGCACCATCCCGTTCAATCTTTTCGGCATCGAGATATTTCAGGGTGACCCGGCAATCGTTACCGATACCGCCGTGGGTCAGTGCTTCGGCCAGTGATTTGTAGGATTCGGTCAGATCTACGTACTTACCAACGATGGCGATACGCACCTCACCATTACTCGGATGCCGCAGTTTTTCCACCACATCCTGCCAGTTGGTCAGATCCGGTGCCTTGGTCCAGATATTGAGTTTTTCCACCACCTGGTCGTCCAGATGTTCCTTGTTAAGTGCCTGTGGTACGGCATAAATATGCTCCGAATCCACCACCGGAATGACATCTTTTTCCCCCACATTACAGAAGAGGGCAATTTTCCGTTTCATATCGTCCGGCAGATCCCGTTCGCAACGGCAGAGGAGAATATCGGGCTGGATACCGATCTTGCGCAGCTCCATAACCGAGTGCTGGGTCGGCTTGGTTTTCAGTTCACCGGCGGTACGGATATAGGGAACCAGCGTCACATGGACGTACAGTGCATTGCCGTGCCCCCGGTCGAAGCGGAACTGACGAATGGCCTCCAGAAAGGGGAGCGATTCAATGTCACCCACCGTCCCGCCAACCTCCACAATGGCCACATCGGCACCCTTGGCGTTTTCGATGATCTTGTGCTTGATCTCATCGGTAATGTGGGGAATGACCTGCACAGTCCCTCCCAGATAATCACCACGGCGCTCTTTGGTAATGACCGAGAAATAGACCTGACCGGTGGTAAAGTTACTCTTTTTGGAAAGAACCGCGTTGGTAAAACGCTCATAATGCCCCAGGTCAAGGTCGGTTTCGGCACCATCATCGGTGACAAACACTTCACCATGCTGAAAGGGGGACATGGTACCAGGGTCAACATTGATATAGGGATCAAGCTTCTGCATGGTAACCCGCAAACCGCGAGCCTCCAGCAACGCTCCGAGGGAGGCGGCCGCCAACCCCTTCCCGATAGAGGACACAACACCGCCGGTTATAAAGACAAACTTGGTTTTCATGTTTTTAACTCCTGAAGATAAGACGGATCATGTGTTACGTGTGAAGTTTTCGATACTGTTCCTGGGCTTTGTGCAGATCATCGGGAGTATCCACACCAAGGGATTCAAATTCTGTTTCCACCACCCGGATTGCTGTGCCGTTTTCCAGGGCGCGCAGCTGCTCCAGTTTTTCGGCTATTTCCAGAAATGTCGGAGGCATTGAGGCAAATTTCAGGAGAAAATCGCGGCGATAGACATACAATCCCACATGTTTATAGCAGAGTAGTCTGCCACAGCAGAAGGATTCATCCTTGAGATCTTTCCACTTGTCCCGAAAAAACGGCAGGGGAGAACGGGAGAAATAAAGGGCATTGCCCCGATTGTCCGTCACCACCTTGACCACATTGGGAGAGAGAAAGTCGTGAAGGCATTTGATGCGCGTCTTGACGGTGCCCATCTGGATGGTGGCATCTTCAAGCAGCGGTTCGATGGCAAGATCGATCATAGCCGGATCGATGAGCGGTTCATCCCCCTGCACGTTGACAATGATGTCAGAATCAAGTTGGGTGGCAACCTCAGCCAGACGATCCGTACCGGTTTCATGTTCGGCGGACGTCATAATCACCTCGCCACCAAACTGGGTTACCACCGTAGCAATGCGGCTGTCATCTGTGGCGACGATAACCCTCCCCACCAGTTGCGACCGGGAAGCTCGTTCATAGACATGCTGAATCATCGGACGACCGCCAATATCTGCAAGTGCCTTACCGGGAAAACGTGTCGAAGCATAACGGGCGGGAATAACCGCAGTAATTTTCATGCTGGAGCTACCTTTTATCTAGTAAGGAGATAGTATGACGAAACCTTCGGGTGTCCGGTGGTAGGACGTGACAAGTTACCGCAAAAGAGGAGGGGTGTCAAGCTGTGCAGCACAATTTTCTGGTAAAAACTCCCCTCTGGGGAGGGGGAGGACTTCGGTGGGGGAACCAATACGGATTACATTCGTGCCCTGACGTCCCCCTCCCAACCTCCCCCCGCTGGGTGGAGGAGTAAATTCTTTGGGTGCAAACACATTCAATAAGACTTGAAAGTTTCCTGATTTTCGGGAGTTTTTTGTTCCACACACGACCGTAGCACAGCACTTATCCGCGACTGATAACTTTTGCCGGTTCTCCGGAAAACATAACTTGATTAGAACATCTCACCGATCATGGCAATAGAAAGAAAACGAGCCTCACCATTCTTGATGGTGTTGTATAAACACATCAAGGAGTGAGTGCTGTGAAGCGAATAACGTGTAGGTTGGGCAAAGCGAAGCGTGCCCAACAAAAAAGGCCATTACCGCGAGGAGAGGTTTTGCAGGGCGACCAACCGATCGCCCCTCCGTGACTTGAGAACTGCTGTTTTCGGGAGAGGGGAAGGGCAATCCAAAACGCCCCCTCTCTCCCTGCAACCGACAGGCGCCCAGGAGTCTGTCGGACTTAGGGAATCGTCGCGAAAATTCGGCTGGGCGAGAGCAGATTTCGACGATTTTGAAGGTCAATAGTCGCTCTATTGACCGAAAAAGCGGTGAAATATGATTCGTTCAGACGGATTTGCAGCAGATTCCTCCTAAGTCCGACAGGCTCCTAGATTCCTTCAAAAAGAGCCGTTGACAGATACCGTTCGGCACCGTCGGGGAGAATGACCACGATGGTCTTTCCGGCATACTCATCCAACTGACCAAGGCGTACCGCAGCTGCCACCGCCGCACCGCTGGAAATACCGACCAGTAAACCCTCTTCCTTCGCCAGACGACGGGCAAATTCCAATGCCTCCGCACTATCAACCTGCTCGACCCGATCCACGACTGACAGATCAAGGGTATCCGGAATAAAGCCTGCACCGATCCCCTGGATTTTATGGGGAGCCGGCTTGATGTCCTGCCCTGCCAGCTTTTGGGAAATGACCGGGCTCTCCTTCGGCTCCACGGCTACTGAAATGATCTGTTTCCCCTGGGTATGTTTAATATACCGGGACACACCGCTGATGGTGCCCCCCGTTCCGACGCCGGCAACCAGCACATCAATGCCCCCATCGGTGTCGTTCCAGATTTCCGGCCCGGTGGTTTTTTCGTGAATCTCCGGGTTAGCCTGATTTTTAAACTGCTGGGGTAAAAAATATTTTTCCGGTTCGGCAGCGGCGATCTCTTCGGCGCGACTGATGGCTCCTTTCATCCCCTCGGCACCCGGTGTCAGAATCAGGTTGGCACCGAGAGAAGCCAGTACCCGGCGACGCTCGATACTCATGGTTTCCGGCATGGTCAGCGTCAAGGCGTAGCCACGGGCAGCAGCCACATACGCAAGGGCGATGCCCGTATTGCCACTGGTCGGCTCGATGATCTCCACACCCGGCTTCAACACGCCCCGCTTCTCAGCATCCCAGATCAGGTTGGCACCAATACGGCATTTAACCGAATAGGACGGGTTACGCCCTTCAACCTTTGCCAGAATGGTAGCCTGCGAATTGCCTACCACATGATTCAGTTTTACCAGAGGAGTGTTACCGATTGATTGTGAATTGTCCGAATACACCTTTCCCATGCCCTACCCCTTTCAAGTAACCAGCTTATATCTACTAAAGATATAGATAAACAATGTTTATTATTTTGTCAAGTTTTTTTTGATTTTTTTTCTTGTGCCGACTGCACTGAGATCTGGTGCCGATCCATCGGCACAACTACCTGTAATTGTTACCACGCGGTCAGGTCGTCTCAATTTTTTTGCTTAATATTATGGAGTTTTTTACAAATTTACCGATAAAAAGAAGGTAAAAACAGCCAATAAAAAATGTCTCATGTGTCACTACTTGCATTTAAAGATTGCAAGCTTTTTTCATTATTGATATGAAATCATCGGCGAATCGAATCAGGCCGACCAGTCAGGGTCGATGGTTCTCCCTATATTCTCGTAATCAGAAGCGGCGTGGAGGAAAGTTTATATGACGAAATCAGATCAAGACATGGTACCGGCTCGTCCACACTTATTGGTTGTTGATGACAAAGTAGACATGTGTTGTATGATCGCAAACAGTCTAAAAAAGATTGGGTGCAAGGTGAGCATGGCCTGTAGTGTGGTCGACGCGTACAGCATGATTGAGAGTGAGCCGTTTGAAGTCATCATTTCCGACATGAAATTGCCGGGTGAAGACGGCATTTCCCTCCTGGTACGTGTTCGTAAATTCTGGCCCGATACGCCGGTGGTGCTGATGACCGACCCCTCCGAACTGCACCTGGCAGTTGCCGCAATTAAAAACGGTGCCTTTGATTATATTCAGAAACCCTTTGATTTCGACCATCTGAACAAGATAGCCGAACGTGCCGTCAATTATTGCCGACTTCAGCGTCTTGAAAAAGGGCATGCTGCTGCCGTAGAGCAGGCCGCAAACACGCAGGCTCAGGAACTGGCAGCGATCTCCGGACAGTTGCAGAGCGAGCGTTCGGAGCGCCAGGCCGTTGAAGAGGAGCTGAACCAGGCCAAGATGGCCGTTGAAGCCGCACAAAAGGCAAAGGAATCCCTGGAAGAATCGCTCCGGAACAGTGAAACATTGGAGCAGGTTCTCGCTGACCGGTCACGGGAACTGGAGGCCATTTCTGAAAAATTACAGCAGGAACGGGCAGAGCGTCTGACCACAGAAGAAACGCTTACCCAGCTGAGAGACTCAGCCAAAGCCTCCATCGAAAAATCCCTCCAGACCAGCGAAACCCTCGAACGAACCATTGCCGAGCGGACAGAGGAACTGCAAGCCATTACCAAGCAACTGGAGGCTGAGCAGGCCCAGCGCAAAGCCACGGAAGAGGCCTTGATTCAGGCTCATAATGGGGCTGAAGCAGCCATTGATGAGTCACTGCGCACCAGCAAAACCCTGGAGCAGACGGTTGCTGAACGTGCCGCCATCGAAGCAGAGCTTCAGCGGGCTCAGGCTGCAGCAGAAGCTGCTATTGAAGAATCCCTCCGCACAAGTACGGCTCTGGAGCAGACACTGGCCGAACGAACGAAAGAGTTGGAGATTGTATCGGAACAATTGCAGACAGAACGGAATGAGCGGCAGGCCACCGAAGAAGAACTGAGTAAAGCCTGGCTTGCCGCCGAAGCGACCATCGAAGAGTCCCGTGCCAAGAGTGAGGCACTGGAACAGGTTGTTACCGAACGATCACAGGAACTGGAAAAAATTTCCGAGCAGTTACTGGCGGTTCAAGCCGAGCGTACCGCAATTGAAGAAGAGCTGAAAGAAGCGAAAATCAATGCCGAAGCCACCATTGAAGAAGCCCGGAAAAAGAGCGATTTCCTAGAAGAAATCGTTGCTGAACGAACCCGTGAGCTGGAAACTATTTCAGACAGGTTGAACAGTGAACAGAATGAACGTACTTCCATCGAGGAGGAGTTGCAGCGGGCCAGAGTGGCCGCCGAGGCCTCCATCCAGGAAGCACAGCGTACCACCGAGACCCTGGAGCAGACACTCTCCGAACGGGCAGAGGCACTGGCAGCCGTTTCCGAACAGTTCCTGTCTGAGCAGAGTGACCGAAAAGCCGCCGAGGCAGAGCTGAAGCGGGCTCAAATGGCTGTCGAAGCCGCCGTTACCGCCAAGAACGCCATGGAAGAATCACTCCGCAAGGGAGAAACCATGGAACAGGTTCTCACCGAACGTTCCCGTGAGCTGGATATTGTTTCCGGTCAATTACTGACCGAACGTGCCGAGCGGAAATTCATTGAAGAAGAGTTGAACCTGACCCGTACCACCGCCGATGCTGCCATCGCAGAGGCACTCCAAACGAGCAAGACACTGGAGCAGAAGCTTGCCGAACGGTCACAGGAACTGAAAACCGTCACCGAGCAACTGCAGACAGAGCGGGACGAGCGGAAAACGACAGAAGAGGAACTGAGCCGGGCCTGGCTTGCCGCTGAAGCCACCATTGAAGATTCTCTCAAGAAAAATGAATCTTTGGAAAAAGAGGTCAGTGAGCGTTTACGGGAACGGGATGATATTTCCGAACAACTGCAAAAGGAACGGGACGAGCGTCAGGCTCTTGAAGAGCGACTGGTTCAGGTTAAAGCAGACGCGGAGGCCGCCATTGCCACCCAGAAAGCCATCGAAGAATCGCTCCGCAAAAGTGAGATTTTTGAGATGACCGCTTCCGAACAGGCTGACGAACTAAATAAAATCTCCCAGCAATTGCAGAAAGAGCGGGAAGAGAGGCAAGCCGCCGAAGCGGCCATTCAGGAATCTCTCCGCACCAGTGAGAACCTGGAGAAGATCATTGCCGAGCGGTCTCAGGAACTGGAGAGTATTACAGAGAAGTTACAACGGGAACAGACAGAGCGTGCCGCCATAGAAGAAGAGCTGAACAAAGCAAAACGTGCCGCCGATGCCGCCATTGAAGAATCTCTCAAAAAGAGCGAAGGTCTTGAGCAGGCTGTTACTGAACGTTCACAGCATCTGGATGATATTGCCGACCAGTTGCAAAAAGAGCGGGCCGAGCGCCTCGCCATTGAAGAACAACTGAAACAGGTTCAGGCCGATGCGGAAGCGGCCATTGCCGCGCGAAAAGCCACCGAAGCGTCCCTCCGGAAGAGCGAAATTTTCGAGATGACCGCCTCCGAGCAGGCGGAAGAACTCGCAACCATCACGGCACAACTGGAAGCGGAACGAAGCGAGCGGAAAGCGGTTGAAGAGGAATTGAAGCAGGCCAGAACGTCCGCCGAACAGGCCATCAAAGAGTCCCTCCGCACCAGCGAAAGTCTGGAACAGACCATTGCCGAACGGACACGGGAACTGACCGGGCTTTCAGAACAGCTCCGGGTCGAGCAGACCGAGCGGCAGGCTATTGAAGAGAAGCTGACTGAAGCCCAGCGTGCCATCGAAACCGCCACTGCGGAACGCAGCAGCCTTGAAGAGAGTTTGAGTCACGTCAGAGCTGCCGCGGAACTGGCCAACGACGAAGCCCTCCTCACCAGTGAAATTTTGGAGCAGACCATTGCCGAGCGGACTCAGGAACTGGCTGACCTCTCAGAGCAGTTGCAGAATGGGCAGGCCGAGCGACAGAGTATGGCAGAGAATCTGGCAGAGGCTCAGAGTGCCATCGAAGCCGCCATTGCGGAACGAAACAGCCTTGAAGAAGAGTTGAATCAGGCGCGCGCCGCCGCCGAACTGGCCAGCGAAGCAGCCCTCAACAGCAGCAGAAGTCTGGAACAGACCATTGCAGAACGGACAGTGGAACTGGCAGCTCTCGCCGAACAGTTGCAACAGTCCAAGCAGACAGCCGAAGCAAACCAGACGGCAGCAGAAAACAGCCAGGCCGAATTGCAGTCAGAACTGCAGGCTGAAACAGCGGTACGCCAACAGGTGGAACAGACCCTGGCACAGGTTCAGCAGACCTTGGAACAGGTCGAAAGCAACCTCCTGCAGAGTCAACTGGCAACCGAAACCGCCAGTACACTGGCCGCACAGACCAAGGACGAGCTGCAGGCCGAAACAGCGCTCCGCCAGCAGGTGGAGCAGACTCTGGCACAGGTTCAGCAGACCTTGGAACAGGTCGAAAGCAACCTCCAGCAGAGTCAACTGGCAACCGAAACCGCCAGTACACTGGCCGCACAGACCAAGGACGAGCTGCAGGCCGAAACAGTGCTCCGCCAGCAGGTGGAGCAGACTCTGGCACAGGTTCAGCAGACTCTTGAACAGGTTGAAAACAACCTGCAGCAGAGCCAACTGGCAACCGAGACCGCCAGTACACTGGCCGCACAGACCAAGGACGAGCTACAGACAGAAACAGCAGCACGGCAGCAGGTTGAACAGACTCTGGCACAGACCGGACAGGCACTTGAGAAGACAGAGTTGAGTCTGGAACTGACCAGAGGCTATGCAGATAACCTGCTGAACGTTCCCGATGATACGGTCATCATGTTCGATCCGACCACGAAAATTCCGACCCGCTGGAACAGACGTTTTGCTGAAGTTACCGGCTATGCTGATGACGAAATCGCCCGCATGCGCGCTCTGGACGGCTTCCATAACAGTGCGGAACTGTTCGCCGCCCGGTCAACCCTGGCCACCGTCGCCAAGGGGAGCAAAACCGTTGTTGAGCTGAGCCTCCTCACCAAAGAGGGGACGATGATCCCTTACCGGTACGTGGTCACTATCATAGACTCTTGGGATGGCAAAACCCTCTGGGTTGCCACCGGCACGGACATTTCCGCCCGGAAAGAGCTGGAAGAGCAGCTGCGTCAGAGTCGGCACGAAACGGAAGAAGCCGACAGACGAACAGAAAACAGCCGCGCGGAGTTACGAGCCGAAGAAGCGACACGGCAGCAGGTGGAGTCGACCCTGGAGCGGACAAAGCAGTACGCCGACACCCTGCTCAACGTGCCGGAAGATACGGTCATTCTCTTCGATCCAACCACCAGAATTCCGATCAGCTGGAACAACAAGTTTTCCAAAATTACCGGTTACAGTGACGAAGAGATTGCCCGCATGCGGGCACTGGATGGTTTCCACAACAGCACGGAGCTGTTCGCTGCCCGTTCAGCCCTGGGCACCGTGGCAAAAGGTACCACTACGGTTATCGAGCTCAACCTCCTCACCAAAGAGGGGGCAACCATCCCGACCCAATATCTGATTACCGTCATCGATTCATGGGATGGCAAAACGCTTTGGGTCGCCACCGGCAGGGACATCACCGCTCGCAAGGATTTGGAAGAGCAGTTGCGCCAAAGCCAGCGGGCTACGGAAGAGGCCAATGCCGTAGCACAAAACACCCATGCCGAGCTGCAGGCCGAGACCGCCGCACGGCAGCAGGTGGAATTCAACCTGGAGCTGGCGAAAGAATACTCGGACGCTCTCCTTAACGCTCCGGCTGATACGATGTACCTGTTCGATCTGACCACCAGAATCCCGGTGCGCTGGAACAGGAAATTCGCCGAAGTTACCGGCTACGGCGACGAAGAGATCGCCCGTATGCGCGCTCTGGACAGCTTCCATAACAGTACCGAGCTGTTCGCCGCACAGTCATCCCTGGCAAACATCGCCAAGGGAACCACCACCCTGGTCGAACTAAACCTGCTCACCAAGGGGGGCACACCCATCCCCTACCAGTACGCATTCACCATCATCGATTCCTGGGATGGCAAGCCGCTCTGGGTTGCTATCGGTAAGGACATCACCCCGCGCAAGGAGCTGGAAGAGCAGTTGCGCCAGAGCCAGCGGGCCACGGAAGAGGCAAGCACTCTGGCCAGCAACACCCACGCCGAGCTGCAGGCCGAAACCGCCACCCGGCAGCAGGTGGAGTTCAACCTGGAACTGGCCAAGGAATATGCCGACGCACTCATGAATGCGCCGACCGAGACCTTCTGCCTGTTTGATCCGACCAACCGGATTCCGGTCCGCTGGAACAGAAATCTGGCCGAGGTAACCGGCTACAGCGACGAAGAGATCGCCCACATGCGGGCACTGGACGGCTTCCACAACAGTGCCG
>CAIRBT010000156.1 GCA_903876875.1 uncultured Geobacteraceae bacterium | reverse complement strand
TGGCGTCAGTCCAGGTTGGGCCGGGGGCGCGGTTGAGGGGGGAGAAGTGTTTTATGTAGGTAGTGAATGAGGTCATTGGTTCCAATACACTGACTATAGAATCGTTCAATGAGTGCCGTGTTTTACTTTGGAAGAGAGGTATTGACTACTATAGCTCTTATTTGACGACCGTCTTTCGATAATCCGATAGCTTGCTTATCGAGAAAAACTTGTGCTTCATCAAATGTCATGTCTGAATTTTTCTTTTTACGATAATCCTTCACGTCCCATTGATTGCAATGGAACCACCCCACAAGATACAAACCGTATCTGTGTTGTTCATCAATAAGATATCTTTGCAGCAACTGAGTATCCATAGCTGTTTTCAGCTCGTTATGCCAACACCCCTTGCTTTCAATAACCACAGTAATAGTCTCGTATCCGTTATTATTTTTACAAACAGCATCTACAACTATATCTGTTTTTTCTCCCACCCCCGATTGACTTAATCGGCGAAATTCAACCTCACGATTTGCCACGATACCGCGCTCTTTAAGGTCTTTCTTTAAATGAGTTTCTACCCAATCGGAAAAATCATTCTCATCTTTTGGACGATCCCCATTCCATAAAAATCGAGCCATGGGAGTTACTCCATGAAGTTCCTGTTCAAGTCTTTTAAGAGAACTGATAATTACCTCAAACAAATCTTCTCCACTACGGACTAGACTTGATTGCCTATCTTCTGTAAGGGCAAGGATTTCCCTTGGGGCAAGAGGCTGCCATGTATTACGCCTAAATAGCGCCTGACATTCGTGTAATGTCCATTTAAGCCAAGTAGTGCCAGGAAATGCAGCGATGACCTTCTCAATGCCTAAGCATGCTTCAAGCGTGCCTCGTGTTTTCAAATGCCTAATCAGTGCGTCCTTAAAATCTGTTGGCCTTCTCGGATCATCATCTAACTTTTCCCCTGATTGGGGCTTGCTTTGTTCCAACCAGATGTACAAGCTCGCAACTTGCTCATCGGACAAATTATTTATCGACGATTCTGATACTCTAGTTATCAAGGTAAGCCCAAATTCTGAATCTGACTGGATTGCTGGCCAAACAAAAGACCATCCAGCATCAGAAGCGTGAAGCATCAATTTCTCAGACGCCAATAAAGCTCGTGTACGTTCATTTTCATCTTCAGGAAGCGGAACTGTAATCAGTGTTTCGGCAAATTGTTGTGCTTTGATTACACCTTGTTCAAGCAACAGGCCAATTAGACTCGCTTGTATCGTTATAGAGAGATCAGGGTCTGACAACTTATTGAGTATTGTTCCAGCGATTTGCTGATCCCATATATGAACTAACTGCTGGAGGCTGATGAAGTTTCCCAGTTTGCTTTTTTCAATAATTTGAGTAATACCTTCAATAATTTGATCTGCGGCACTCGTATAGGCAAGCTTTAATAGAATAAACCCTTGTTCTTTGTCTTCATGCACTGATGAATACGCCAGCACAACTTTTGCCCACTTTTCCCAAACCGCCGTAACCATTGATTCTACAAAAAGCGCATCTTCGTTTAATAACAAACGTAGGGCATGATCCGAGGAAACAGCTACAAAATATGTACTGCTCTCAAACAGGCTTTCAATCTTTGGTTCACCGTTTAATAAATAGACTTTTGCTGCTGCCAAAATTCTAGCTCTCATGCCTAAGTCGGCATTTTGCCACCCAGGAAGATTGCGCATATCGGAATCAGGCCAAGTTCCATTACCACAGTCGTCAATTGCCATATTCAGAAGGAGATCGACCCATTTATCAGGAGCCCCAGACTCGATTTCTTCAAGGGAATTTATGACGCGAAGCATTGGAGACGGAGAAATAATCTTTCGTTCATCTTGTGATCTCCGAGCATATTCTCGCAATTTTTCAGCTTCAGGTGAGTCTAAAAGAATTGGTTCTCGAATTCCCTTAAAAACATCTGCAAAAACCTGCTCATCCTCACACAGCCTCAGTATCATGTCGGATTGTTCATAAACGAATACTTGCTGTATGATATCTGCTAAAAATCGTTTTTCCTTATTAGACTGTAAAACGTTGCAACAGTCTATTAGCCATGGCACGTCTTCTGTTCTTACAAATCCCATTTGAGGATAGTAGTAACTATCTAGCTTCCCTTCATGGTTTTCAACCATAGACAAAACTGCATTTGTTATGCGTTGCCTATTTCTGACGTCATCATTGGCTTTAATATTTGCTAGAGCTTCAATTATTTCATAGTTATGATCAGTTAATAGTTTCAAAACAAGCTTCGAAAACGAAGCAACTACACTTTGTGAGTTCAACAATTCAGTGGCCTTGTTAATTATTCTCTTAACTAGTTTCTTACCAACATATATTCGACGCCAGCCAGAAAGAGAGGTTTCAACCCATGAAAGAGCGACAGCAATATTGTCAGTAGTTAAAGATGGCGTGATATTTTCAGTGAGAAAATAATGGTATGAGCCTATAAAGCTGTCTTTCTTCGGAGGAGTTAGGCATGCGAAAAGAGATTCTGCCGAAATATAATCTGGCCATAACGCCTTAAGGGCATACCCTTTCAATTCATCGTCCGGATCATTACCTGCGTTTCCTTCTGCAAGGGGTAGCAAAGCACATCTTGCCGCTTCATCACCAATTCGCCAGATGGCACATGCCGCCTGAGTACGAATATGGTCTACTTCCATCGGATTTAATGCGGCGTTTAAGATTTCAGCTTGGATGGCTTTGAGTTCACACGCCTCTGCAATATCAATCGCAACTCTTCTGACAATTACCCCCTTGGCGTTGTCGGTTATAATCGTCTTGAGTTGATCCGCCAAAGCAAGGTGATCCAACTTGTAGTAGAAGCTCCTGAGGTCCCAGTCACTATCTGCTGCACCTCCTTCGTCATATAGCCAGAGAAGTTTTTGAACGAGTGCTTTCTTCATTTCATCATCGAATGACGTCATATCACCGCGTAGGAGAACCTCTGGATCAACCTCCATGACGAGAGAAAACACAGTATGATTCATACTGGCAAGCCACGCCGTTACTTCAGCCAATTGTGGCACGAGCTTACCTCCAGAACTTGCTGGGTGAAACAGAAGGCTGGCAATTTGTGACTGGCTAACTTCACGAGATGTTAGATAAAGAGCTGCTAGATATTCTGCATATGTCTGATGCGCCCACCCCATTCGATGAACACCTCTTGAGGAGAAGAGACCAGTACTGAGGGTTTCTCGCAGTGCTGATTCATTGATTTCAAAAAGATTACCTTCAATTGATTCAGAACCACCTACAAGGTCTGTAAGATTTAAATCCTCATTCGGCATGATACCGTCATCAAGACCTGTCCAGATTGCATTTTTGCCGGCAAATATGGTCAAAGCAGCAATTCGTCCGGCGGTAATCAAGCGTTGCTGTTGGCTCAACGTACCAAACTTATGAGCATCTCGGCGACCTTGATTAGGTTCATCGGCGAGCAATAAGCATCCACGTCTATAAATTTCTATCTTGCTTGAAGGCAACCCTCCACCGAGCTCGAAAATATTCATCAGCATTTCCAGCGTTAATGGTTTTATGGCTAATGGGACAACCTCTCGGCTTTGCACAGCTTCAATAAAATTTCCAGAATCCAATTCGTTTGCCAGAACTGCTTCAACAACGTCCTTTCTCCGCAGCGGAGCCAACTCGAAAACACCGACACTCTCTTCACCCCAATGTTCTTTGAGGGAAATTTCAAGACCTATCGGCCAATCCCACGTTCTACATGCAATTCTTAAAAAAAGATTGTAGTGGGGATACCTGCGGAGCTCATCAGCCAATAGACGAGAAGCAGTTTGGATACTCAAGAGACATTCATCCAAACTATCGAGGAAAATATAGAGGGGGACCTTTTCTGTATTCCAAACTTGAAATTCGGGACTATCAAATACTTTCTTTTCAAGACGGGATTCGCTGCCAACAGAACGTAAATCCACATAAAGAATTTGGCCGCCCTCAGATGCAACTTTAGCTTGAGCACCATCCACCAAATTCATCATGGCGAAAGACTTGCCAATACCTGGCTCCCCCAAAAGACCTAATACAGGAAGTGCTTCAATTTCAGAAAAACGCTTAACATCAGGATTATACATCGATCCATATTCGTTTTCGGGGTCCCACAAGAAACCACCATCACCAAGATTTAATTGCCCCGTTCTTGGGGACCAAAATCTATTCCATTTGTAAATCTTTTTCTGGTCCATTTGTTCCTCAAGCATATTTGATTGTCATTATTGGATAAAAAGCATTACTTCTATCCACCCCGCCGATTATCCTCAAACATCTCCACCGGCATCTGATGCCTGAGCCGCCAGACCATCTTGATCGGCCGCTCACTCTCGTAACTGACCATATCCACCGGCCCCAGATAGGTAAATGGTACCGTAACGTTGTTGCGCTTCTTCTGATCGCGGGCAAAGACCAGAATCGTGTACTCACGGTCCCGATGGTGAATCAGGTTCTGCCCGTCGTTGTGATGTTGCGCAGTATTCGCCTGGGACTCCCAGTGCATGAGCTCCCTGCTGATGGGGTAATCGGCATACATGGTGCTCGGTGAGAATTCTTTTTCGGTTTTCTGAAAGGTGACCAGTAGCACATAGGTCTTATATTCTGGGAAATGAAAAACACCTACCCCAGTCTGCCCCGACGTCTCAAGGTTTGCCTTACCAAATACGGACTGAATTTCCTTTCCGCCGTAACGCGCATGCAACTCCAGCGGGCAGGCAAAGGGGATTTGCGGAATCAGGCCGCTGACCTCGGTGGTATCTTGCGACCAGGCAAGGATTTCGTCCAGGTCGGCCAGGATCGACGGATTGCGTGCCAGGCGTAGGAAGGCATCATCCAGAGAGGTGATACCGAGGTTGCTCCCTTTGTCTCCCCAGAGTCGGTAGTAGACCGACATGGCGGCATCCCCTGCCAGCATCAACGCTTCTTCACTGGATCCTTCAGCAACCGTGGCAAGGATCTGCCTCAACAGGGCAACTTCCTTTGGACCATTGATAAACGTTGCGCGCAACAAGATCTTCTTCAACCGCACCAGATCCGGATCGGTGGGGTTCGGAGCCAACAGAGCCTTGGCTTTCCACTCAGACCATGACTCCTTGGCCAGCAGCACTTCCGGTTCGTAATCATGGTAACAGATGAAATTACCGAAGTTCAACTCTAGACCGCTTTCACTGGTGAAGGTCTGCAACCGGTCGGGCACCTGAACGGCCAGTCGGCCCAGGTTCTCCCTGATGTTCTCCAGCACATACTGCCGGGAGAGGCGGTCAAGCTGAATAGAACAACCGGCCGGGAGGTGAGGGAAATCCTGCTCAACTTCCTTGTCAATGGAAAAACGGTGCCGGGGGAGGAGCGCTTTCAGCTTGGTATCGACCCGATAGCGACGGTGTGTCTGGCCGACGAAGTCGAGTACGGTGAGGCAGTCCTTGCCCGGCGCATGGCGCAGACCGCGCCCAAGTTGCTGAAGGAAGACCGTCAAACTCTCTGTAGGGCGGAGAAACAGCACAGTGTTAATCTCCGGAACGTCCACACCTTCACTTAGCTTGTCCACGGTAAAGAGGAAAGTAATCCTGCCGTTTTTCAGGTCAGCCAATAGCTCGCTGCAACGATCACTGTCTAACCCGGAAACAAATGCAGCGGCGGGGATTCCCAAGTTGGTGAAAGTATCTGCCATGAATTCGGCATGTTTTATGGAAACACAGAACCCGATCCCCTTAATGGCGGAAAAATCGCGCTCGTAACGGTGGAGAGCCGCAACGATGGCATCAACGCGCTGCTTGGCGCGGACGTTATCCAGCACATAGACATTCTCCAGGGCCGAGGCATCGTATTTTCCGTTGCGCCAGAACTGTTCCCCGTTGATGGCGATCGGGTCGGCAACCCCGAAATAGTGGAAGGGGCAGAGGAGCTTTTCCTCCAGAGCTTCCGGGAGTCGAATCTCGGCGGCAAAGCGGTTGCCAAAGTCGGCGGCCACGTTGTCACCATCCATCCGCTCAGGGGTTGCGGTCAGGCCGAGGAGAATCTGCGGAGTGAAGTGGTCGAAGAGCGGTCGATAGCTTGAAGCTGTGCCGTGATGGGCCTCATCAACCACGATGTAATCATAGAAGCCACTCCCCACCTGCTCCCATAGGCGACGATTGGTGAGCATACCAACGGAACAAAAGAGGTGCTCCATGCGGTTGGCCTGAAACTGGCCAACTAGAAGTTCACCGAAGTTCTGATCACGGAGTACATTGGCAAAGGTGGCTTGGGCTTGCTGGAGAATCTCTTGCCGGTGGGCCACGAAAAGAAGCTTAGCCTGCTTGTGCTTCTGCTCGAAGAAGCGCTTGAAGTCAAAGGCTGCGACTACCGTTTTGCCGGTACCGGTAGCGGCAATAACCAAGTTGCGCCAGCGATCATGGGTAGAACGTTCCCGATCAAGTGCATCCAGAATACGTTCCTGAAACGGGTGAGGTCGCAGATCGAAGAGGACTGCCGGGCCGTTTGATTTGGGATTACGGGCACGATCAATGGCATTGCGGAACAGGGTCGGATTCTCGGCATCAAAGGGTATGAATTCGCGGCTGTTCCAGTAGGTCTCAAATTCGACGGAGAACTTTTCGAGGATGTGCCCCATATCCTGCTTAGTAACTTTGAGGTTCCATTCCAGGCCACTGGTGATGGCGGCGTGAGACATGTTGGCCGACCCGATGTACGCCGTGGAAAAGCCGCTGTTGCGCTTGAAGTGATACGCCTTAGCATGGAGCCTGGTTCTCTCGGTATCATAGGAGACTCTCACCTCGATATTCGGTAGGCAAGCCAACCACTCCACCGCCGGGGCATCGGAGGCTCCCATGTAGGAGGTTGTAATAAGCCGCACCGGTATATTTCGATCACGCAAGTCCTCAAAGGCCGGCATCAACAGGCGTAGGCCGGACCACTTGATAAAGGAAACGAGGATGTCCACCCCATCTGCGGAGCGCATCTCTTCCAGCAATTCATGACCAAGCTGAGGTTCCTGCGGTGAACCGGTAAAGAGACTGCTTTCTGTCAACGAAGTGTGTGGACGGGGTATGCCAGATCTTCCGTAATGTAATGGGGTGATTTCGAGGAGGACCGGCTTTTGATTCTGGATCAAGCGATGTTTGTCGAGGTGGCCTCGGCCTGGTTCGTTGGCGACGTGTCCAAGAATATGGTTGCAAAGAGCGAGGCGCTTCTCCGGGTCGGATTCTTCGCGAAGAGCCTGTTCCAAAACCTTGGCCACAAAGGATGCATACTTTGCTGGCTGTTCCTCCGGATCAATCTTGCCAAAAACAGTCCGTAATTCCGGTTGCAGGGCAAGGGCATCGCGAAGGTATTCATCGATGAGTGCTTCGTATATGCCATAATCTATATGCATTGAACCTCACAAAAAATTACGATTATATAATGCCTATTTTTCACCCACTCCTACCCCTGCTACAACAATCGGCATCTCGAACATGAAGCCGAGAAAAGGTAATTCCCGCGCAGCCTTCTCGAAACTCATCATGCCGGAATAGACGGGCGTTTTCTCAGCTACGGAGTTAGCCTGTGCCTTTTGACGACCAAGTTCACATAGAAGCGCTGCAAAAGATGTTGTTGGGCACAGTAGCAGTCCAAGTCTGGCATCTCGGTATTTTCTGGCCAGCATAAACTTTACGTAATCTTGATAGTAAGAGCGGGCATTTCCGAACTCTACCTCCACCCAGACACCATTCTTCTCAAAATCGCATTTGAGTCCCAGTTCCTTGACCACTCGCTGTTCGCTCTGCCAGCCACGATCTTCCAGACCCGACCTGATCAGGCCGTTGTAGTCCACTTGGCTGAAACCGGCGTCGTAGACGATGGTTTTCAACGACTCCCTGATCTGGCCGAGTTCTGCGAAGCGGCTTTCATCCTGTCTCTCAAGTCGATGGAATATCATGTCGCTGATCTGTAGACAAGGTATGGCGTTCTTTAGTATCGGCTGGAACCGGAACGTCCAGGGGGTGATCTCTTCAATATTCAACAAGCTTCCACTGGTGCCATTTGCGAATACCAAGTCGAGGTACTGCCGCAACCGCTCCTGGGCTTTGAGTTCATAGCGGAATTGCAGATGTCCAGGTTTGTTGTTCAAGCGGCGGATGTCTGCGTGCACAGGCTCCATGCCGTCGCACAGAATTGTTACGGGAACCTTACACCCTTTGGCGATGGCTTGCAGCGCTCGAGTCTGCGCCTCCAGCGGGATTGTCACACCGTACTTGCAAGTCGATATGCCCATGGGATGAAGAAATTTAATTTGTTCAAACAGTGGCAAGGTCATAGCTGCAGACTCACCTCTTTTCGATGTGTAATGGATTATCAGCCAACATCCTCAGTACATTTTTTTGCGACAATGATCTTATGCAGATCGCCAAGGCCCACCAGCAATCCATAGCCCTTTGAATTCTTTTCCACGCGTGCTTTTTTCTATTGGCGGCATAACAAAACCGGCAATAAAGGTCGCAACATCTGCTAACTCCACTTCCACAGTAAGTCCAGCCCGATTGAGGAATGCTTTCCACTGCTTGATTTTCTGAGAATCTGCAAAGAACTCCGGGGTTAATGCCAGTGGTAGTTCAACCGGCAATGGTGTGTTTCTCCGCTCCAAGGTTCGCGCAAGTGCTGTTGCCAGTGTCATGCCGTCGAAATCAAACTGAGTGCCGAGAACCCACAGATCATGGAAATCCTTCATGCGGCTGTTGGCTATTCCCAGGTGAACCATTGCCTGGAATTTTTCAGCAATTACGGTTTCACGAGGGTATACACGCAGGGACGGAGCAGGGTGATCAAGCAACACCGGGTACTCGGCAGAATCTGCTGAGGGTGTTATTACGTCACCGAAACCGATATCCACTTGCAGATGAATGCGAGCACCGGCAAGGTCGGCATTAAGCTTTAGTCTTGTGCCTCCATACTCCATCTGATCCCTGATGTCTTCAGCCTGGACACTCGCGGGATCAAACGTGATCCCGTCATCTGCCACTTCTGTTTGGCAGATTGTACGAAAAACCGTAACCAGCGCTTCGATCTCGCTTTCTCCATAACCAAGCAGGTCAACGTCCCGTGTCGAACGGTAACTGACAACTCCCCACAATGGAAAAAGCATTGCGCCTTTCAGAACAAAGCGCTCCCGGTATTCTGACTGGCCCAGACGATAGAGAAACCTTTCCAGACCATAACGGGTGAGAAGCAGATTGAAATCGACCCGCTTTGCCCTTGCCTGGTCAAGCAAGCGCTGACGAACTGAAGCTGCGACATTAGCGACTCGAATTTGTGTCATATGGACATCGCCTCCATATACGGCATCATGACATTACTCACCCGGCAGACCTTGGCGTAACGCCAGAGGTCATCGATCGTACACCGGCCACTTTTCCGACATTCACGAAGTGCTTCCAGGGCAACATCCAGCCCGATTTTATGACGGTATTTGAAGCAATCGGCTACGGTTTTGGCAAGGCAATAAACTTTTATGTCCACACCATCCATCCAGTGGGTTTCTACGCCATCACTGAGTGCAGATCCCGAGAATCTGACGAATTTTATTGGCAGACTGGTTCTGGGGAGATGGGATTTGACATCAATCGCCATCCAGATCTCGAATGGAGCTTGTGTTGTCAGCTCATGAAAACGAAGTGCGGAAAGGAGGCAGACTACACCGTTAGGGATTGCTTTGCCAACTTCGGCCAGGGTCTGGTGCTCTGTAACCTGTGCATCAGCAAGTCGATAGATACCGCGCCCGACGCGCTCAACCACTCCCCGCTTGCACATGCGGCTGATCTCTACCCGGGGAATTTCATATTGTTCAAGATCGCGGGAGCGTACTACGCTTTGCCTGCCGAACAGATCGAGTAGTTTCTGTTGTGCCGTGAGATTCATGGTAACCGCTTTTTGTTTCAAAATATCATGTCGCGAAAATATATACCTTGGATTTGCAACAATCAAGTACTATTCGAGAAGTGATAATGTTGTTGCGGCGAGCTGAGTTA
>CAIRBT010000155.1 GCA_903876875.1 uncultured Geobacteraceae bacterium | reverse complement strand
TTCGACTTTGACAGGCTTGCTGGTGGACTGTTCAAAAAGATGTAAATCAATCAAAAATATGATACGGCAGGTTCAAAATATGAAAACAGTTGATTTGGCGTTTTCGTGAGTTTAGGGCCAAAATTTTCGCGATTCGGTTTAGCCCGGTGTGCCGATGCCGCAGCACCGGCAGAAGCCAGGGTCACGCTGTCAATGGTTTCACTGACAGAGTCCACAACCGCCATACCACTGCCACCAACGGTAAACGACGTCTGCCCGCTGCCAACCCCACTGTACGCAGCACCATAGCTCTTACTGCCATCTCCTGCGGTTATGGTAATCGGTCGAGGCGTCACGGTGGCACTGCCGGTGGCAACCGGCAGCAGGTAGTTGGTGGTCAACGCATTATTACCTGCAGTGAACGTGGCGGCTGTCAGGTCAACGGTAACCGTGCGGACTCCGGCATCCTTCAAGGAAAGCGTTCCGGTTAACGGTGTATTGCTCACGGTAAAGCTCTCGCTGCCAACCAGGCCAAAGAGGGTATATCCCGCACCGGTGAGGCTGATGGCGGTGGTGCCGTCATAAACCTTGTCCGCCGTCCCACTGATGCTGGCGGTCAACTGTTTCGGGTTAATCGTCAACGTACCGGCAGTGATATCACTCAAAGCCAGCGAGTAATCGGAGGCCCGCACGCCGGTCAGGGCGGTGACGGACTGGGTGTACGCACCGGCATTCGTCGTTGCGGACAGGGTGACCGGCGTGCCGAGACCAGCATCAGTAAAGGTACCAACCATGGTGGCCAGGGCGTCACCGGTCACCTTACCGGTCAGGGTAACCGCACCGGTACCGGCAAGGGTACCATAGGTGCTGCTGGTTGAGGCAACCGTTGCCGTCAACGCTTTCGGTGCGACCGTCAAGGTGCCCGGCACATAGGAAATAGTGTAGTTACTCGACGTAAAGGTGCCGGTGGCACCGCTGGCCGTAAGCGCATAAAGCCCCATCCCCAGGTCGCCATCGGCACGGTGTGCCGTTGCCGCGGCACCTGCCGAGGTCAGGGTAACGGCAGAAATATCCTGGCCGGTGGCCATCCCCGCCCCGCCAATGGCAAAGGCACTGCTGCCAAGTGTCAGTGAGGAACCATAGGTTTTGTTCCGGTCATTGGCGGTTACCGTGATTGCACGGGGGGTAATATCACCGAAACCGGTGCTTGTCGTCGGCACGGTATAGTTTCCTGCCGCTGCATTGGTGTAACTGAAGGTGCTGCCGGAGATGTTTGCCGAAACCACCTGGCCGTAGCCGACGTTACTCCCGGCATAACTGCCGGAAGTCGGAGCGGCAGCGGTCAAGGCAACGGTCTCACCGGCAACGGCGCCAATAACGTTCCAGGTTATGCCGCTGGAGAGGTCGGCACCGGTCACCCCGTCATAGACCTTGCTCACTTCACCGGTAAACGTCGAGGTGAGCAGTTTCGGACTGATACTACTTGTGGTATTGGGGGCAAAGGTAACCGAGTAATTGGCTCCACCATTGCCATCATTGACCGTAACGCCCCCCACGGTGACGGTTTTATTTCCCGATCCGGCATTCTTATCGGTAAAGGCAAAACTGCCGCCGACCAGCGTATCGCCACTGTACAGGGTACCGACGGTCGTCGTGGCACTGCCGGCCGCTGACAGCCCCCCATCATATGTTTTCGTAACATTACCGGTACTTATGGTGAGCGGTGCGGCGGTAATGGTTGCCGTCAGCGTGCCGCCGGTCAGGGTGTAGTTGGCAGCAAGGCCGCCAAGGGTACCGTTGCCGAGGGAAAGTGTAGCAATGGCGACACCCTTGCCACTGCCGACATTCTTGTTTTCCAGAGTGCCGCTGCCGGTCAGGGTGAGGGTTTCACTGCCAACCAGGGTTCCCATGGTAAAGATGCCGCTGGCAACGGAAGCGGTGCCGTCATAGACCCGGCTTCCGGTCAGATTAACCGCATAGGGCCTGATGGTACTGGTGGTGTTATCAACCAGCGTCACGGCATAGTTACTGTTGGTGATACCATCGCCCACAGTGACATTACTGATGGCTACGGTTTTGGTGCCGATACCGACATTTTTGTCGGCAAAGGCGATGGTGCCGCTGATGGAATCGCCGGTAAACAGGGTACCGCTGGAGACAACCGGGGTACTGATGGCTGAGGTACCGCCATCATAGGTTTTGGTAACATTGGCAACGGTTATGGTAATCGGTGCGGTGCTGATGCTGCCGGTTGTGGTAACCGTCGAAATGGCATAATTGTCAGCCATGTTATTGCCAAGGGTATCGACAATGGTATAGGTGGCCGGCGTAATAACCAGCGACCGCGAACCGGCATTTTTCGAGTCAAACACCTGGGCAACCGTCACCGTATCGTTGGTGGCCTTGCTCCCGCTGACCAGCACGTTACCCGCAGAGGTCACCGTACCGTCATAGGGTTTTGAGTCACTGGAAGTAGTAAGAGTCAGTGGTGCTTTCGTAATGGAGGCAGTGAAAGAGGTGGCGGCGGAAACGGTGTAATTCCCGGCATCTGTCCCGGTGAGTGAGGAGGCCACAGCCGTCACCATGAGACCGGTTCCAACATTTTTGCTGGCAAAGGTGGCCGCTCCTTGCACAAGGTTCACCGTATCTGAACCGACGATACCTTGCAGGGCACCCCCAGACACCACTGCGGAAGTCGTGCCGTCATACATTTTATTGGCGGCGGAAAGCCCGGTGACGGTTAACCCCTTGGTGGTAATGCTTGCAGCAACGGTTTCCCCTGCCGACAGAGTATAATTGCTGGCCAGACCGCCACCTGACCCGTTGGCAAGGGCAACGCTGTTGACGGTTACCAGATTGGCATCCAGTACGTTCCTGCTATTAAAGGTTGCCGAACCGGTGGCGGTAACAATTTCCGAACCGACAAGCCCACCGGTGATGGTCAGGGTTGGTGTGGCGGCGGTGGTACCGTCATAGACCTTATTGGGAGCCGCCACCGTGGCGGTCAACGAAGCGGGCGTAATGGCAGCCGCCACGGTCTGACCGGCAGCCAGACTGTAGTTGCTGGCCAGACCACCGTTGCTGCCGTCCGCCAGAGCCGTGCTATTGACGGTAACCAGATTGGCGGTCAGTACATTTTTGCTATTAAAGGTCGCCGAACCACTGGCGGTGACGGTTTCACTCCCCACCAGACCGGACGTAATCCTCAACGTTGCCGAGGCGGTATCCGTACCGTCGTACACCTTGTTTGAAGCAGACAGGGAAACGGTCAACGGTGCCTTGGTGATGGAAGCGGCGGTGACGGTTGGCGTGGTAAGCGTGTAATTGCCCGCATCATAGCCGGCGAGACCGGCGGAACTCAGGGTAACAGCTTTGTTATCCCCTACATTCTTCGTATCAAAATTCGCTGCCCCCAGCGCAAGAGTAACCACATCCCCACTATAGATGCCATCCATAACACCACCGGTAAAGGTTGCCGTCCTGGTCCCATCATACACTTTATTGGTGGTAACAAGGGTGGTGGCGGTCAGCGTAAGGGGCGTAATATCCGCCGTGATGCCGGTGGGAATATTCACCGTGTAGTTACCGGCGGCACTGCCGGACAGGGTCAGTCCGGTGATGGTAACCGTTTTGCCATTGGCCACGTTTTTATCGGCAAAATTCCCGCTGCCACCGGTAATGGTAACCGTATCACCGCTGAACGTATTGAGGGAACCACCGGCCTGAATAGTCGCCGTAGCCGTCTGGTCATAGACCTTGTTACCGGCAGTAACACCGGTGGCGGTGAGGGCAAAGGGGGTAATACTGGCCGTCAGTCCGGCAGGATTGGTCACCGTGTAGTTTCCGGCATCGCTGCCACCAATGGTGGAACCGGCCACCGTGACCGCCTTATTACTCCCCACATTCCAGTCGGCAAAACTGGCCGTGCCAAGGGTCAGGGTAACAGTGTCGCCGCTCACCTTACCACTGAGCGCACCACCGGAGATGGTCGCCGCCGTTGATCGGTTGTAAACTTTATCGGCAGCGGTAACGCCGGTGATGGTAAGAGCTGCCGGAGTGATGCTGGCCGTAAGTCCCGAAGGGTTGGAGATCAGGTAGTTGCCACTGTTCATGCCGGAGATCGTGGTACCGGTCACCGTGACCGCTTTGTTGTTAGCCACATTTTTGTCGGCAAAGGTTGCCGAACCAAGGGAGAAGGTTACCGTATCCCCCGCTATCAGTCCGGAAAGGTCACCACCACTCACCGTTGCCGTCCGGGCTCCGTCATAGACCTTGTCTGCCACGGTTACATTACTGACACC
Source organism: uncultured Geobacteraceae bacterium (assembly GCA_903876875.1). Taxonomy (GTDB): domain Bacteria; phylum Desulfobacterota; class Desulfuromonadia; order Geobacterales; family Pseudopelobacteraceae; genus JACRCG01. The sequence continues at coordinate 53,604 of CAIRBT010000155.1, read as the reverse complement.
AAGGGTTTTGGCGGTGATAGTGCCACTACCCGAGACAGAAGAGGTAGCCAGGGCATAATTGGCTGCACCGGCACCGGTCAGACTTAAGTCAGACACCGTAAAGCTGATACCCGTACCGACATTTTTACCGCTAAAGGCTCCGGTTCCGCCAACCGAGACGGCATCACTGCCAACAATGCCCGACACCGTATAACCACTCCCCGGTAAATTCGTCGTGCCATCATAGGTTTTGGTAACCCCACTGGCGGCTGTCACCGTGAGGTTTTTGGGAATTATGCTATAATTTCCCGTAAAATAAACGACCTGGTTGATGTCATAATTAGTAGAACCCAACGTTGTCAAATTAACGGCACTGGGCGTCAGGGTATAATTGCCGACACCACTCGTCGAGGTCGACGATGGAGTCACGGTGGCAGCGGAAACCACCTGGGCGGCACTATTGCCATTTTTGAGGCCACCGACCGTGTAGGTAAAGGTAGGATCGGCAGCACCATAAACCCGACTGGTGGAGTCCGCCTTAATCAGCAGAGTGCCGGCCTGATAGATGGTATAATCAGCACTCACTTTGGTAATGGTATAGTTCTGGGCGGTACCATAGGGAACCAGGTCACCGCTGTACACTCCGGCGTCGATGGAGCTGCTCGTCCGCATGACAACCGCACCACTCAAGGTCGAAGCGTTTTCACCATTGACAAAACCGCTGTACTTGACGGCAAAGGTAGCCGGCTGGGTATCACCATAGACAATGGCATCGGAAACCGCCGTCATGGTGAGCGGTGCCGGGGTAATCGTCGCGGTAAGTGATGTGGGGAGGGTCAGGCTGTAATTCGTGGCATCCAGACCGCTGAGGGCAAAACCCTTCACCGTAACCGCCTTACCGGAGGCGGCATTGGCATCGGCAAAACTGCCGGTGGCAGCACCGACGGTCACCGTATCGCCACTGATAACGCCGGAAATGGTGCCGCCCGAAAGCGCAGCAACCGTCGTACCGTCATACACCTTGTCGCTGGTGGTAACACCGGTGATGGTCAGAGCCTTGGGGGTGATGTTGGCGGTCAAACCGGTGGGTGCCACCAGAATATAGTTACTCTGATCGGTGCCCCCGATGGTCGTACCGGTCACCGTCACGCTCTTGCCGTTACCGGCATTGTTATCGGCAAAGGTCGCCGTACCAAGGGAGAGAGTAACCGTATCCCCTGAAATAACGCCGGAAAGGGTACCGCCAGAAAGCGTCGCCGTCGCAGACTGGTTGTAGACCTTGTTAGCGGCACTGAGTCCCGTCACCGTCACGGTGGCAGGGGTAACGGTCAGGGTCGCCCCGGTCAAGCTATAATTGCCCCCATCGGTACCACCGATGGCAAGCGTCCCCAGGGTCACACTCCGGTTCGTTCCGACAGCTTTACTGGAAAGGGTACCATTCCCGCCATACATCGACACCGAATCCTGGCCGATCAGACCGCTAAACGTCGTCAAAGCGGTCGATGCAACGGTCGCCGTTGCATCATAGACCCTGGTTCCGGACACCGTCAGTGGTGCCTTGGTTATCACGTACTGGTTCCCCACCGTGTTATCAAAGGAGACCGAATAGTTGTTGGTCAATTCCGACAGCGACAGGGTTCCGGAACTCATCCCATAGGTACCGGCATTTTTCACCACCGTACTGGTGGAACCGTTGAAGGCCATGCTGCCACTAATGGTAAGGCCGATACTGGTTGCGGTCTGGCCACTGGCGATCCCGGTTATGGTATAGTTGGAGAGATCCTGGGAGAAGGTAGTTGTGTTGAGTGTGGTTCCGTCATAGACCTTGGTAACCCTATTGGGGATCAGAGAAATAGTCAATGATCCTTTATTAATAACACTGCTGGTATTATTAGTCAGATTGACGATGTAATTGCCGCCACTATTACCGTCACTCAGGGAGTAATTAACCGCAAGGGTCTTACCGGTACCGGCCGTGGTACTGGTATAGGTCTCATTGGCAGCTAGGGTATCACCGGCAAACACCATACCGGAGACCACCGGTGTGGCGGCCGCAGCGGTAGTACCGTCATAATATTTGGTATTGGCCTGGGCCGTCAGGGTAATAGTCTGGGCGGTAATCGACAGGGTACCGCCGGTCACCACATAGTTACCGGCATCGGCACCGGCCAGGGTGATACCGGTCACCGATGTCAGGGTTTTGTTACTGCCGACATTCTTGTCAGCCACGGTTGTCGCACCGGTCAGAGTTACGGTATCAGAGCTATATTTTCCCGAACTGATGGACAAATTAGCAGCAAAAGCGTTGGTGGTGCCGTCGTACACCCGAGTGCCGGAAATGGTGAGAGGAGCCTTGGTAATCACATACTGATTATTGGACGCATTAACAAAGTTCGTGGTTATCGCATAATTCCCCGATGACTCGGTAAAAGCCAGCGTCCCCCGATCCGGTGAATAGCTGCCAACCCCCTTGATGACCGTCGAAGTCGAGCCGTTAAAGGCAAGCAGGCCGCTCAGGGTCAGACCAATGCCATTGGCGGTCTCGCTATTCACCAGACCGACCGGACTATAGGCGGCCAGCATACTGGTGGTAAACGCAGAGTTATTGGTGGTGGTCGTACTGTCATAGACCCTGGTTGCCCCGTTGGGGGTCAGGGTAATGGTGAGTGGAGCCTTGAAAATCTGGCCATTACTGTTGCTGATGGTCGTCACGGTGTAGTTATTACCGCTGTTACCGTCACTTAAGGAGTAGCTGACCGTTAAGGTTTTACCCGATGCCACACCGACCGTAGCGTACGCTTCCGAAACGGACAGGGTATCTCCGGTTCCCACACTGCCGCTTATCACCGGTGTTGCTGCCGCAGTGAGAAGGCCATCATAGGTTTTTGCATCGGGAATAGCGGAAAGAATCAGCGGAGCCTTGGCGATGGTAACCGAACCGGTGGCACCGCTCAGGGTATAATTCGCCGCAGCGGCACCGGTCAAGGTCAGACCGGTCATACTGCTGATTGACTCGGCACCGGAGTTTCTGCTTGCCAACGTACCGCTCCCGGAGAGGGTTACCACATCGGAACCGATTGCATTGGTAACAGTTACAACAGCCGCCGCTGCGGTTGCCGTGCCGTCATAGACCCTGCTGCCGCTCAAGGTAACCGCCAGCGGATTAATGGTGATACGGCCATTATTCACCGTGTAATTTGCCGCATTACTGCCACTGAGGGTGAGGGTTCCGGAGCTGTAAACTTTGCTGGTACCCGCATTCCGATTGGCCATCCAGCCGGTGCCGGATAAAACCACCGTATTGGCAGCATCTCCGGACACCAGATTGGTGACCGTGGCTCCGGAGGTAACCGCAGTCAAACCGTTGTACGTGGCGGTGAGAGCCAACGGACGGGGGGTAATGGTGACCGTGGCACCAGTCAAGGTATACAGAGGAGAACCGGCTGTCAGTGCCAGGCTGTTTGAGGTAAGTGCCTTGCCACTGCCAACATTTTTGTCGGCGGTAGCAGCGGAACCGGTAAAGGTCACCGCCATACCAAACACGGCATTATCAACTGAAGCGGTGCCGGTAACCGTGGCAAGACCGTCGTACATTTTGGAGAAAACCACCGCAAGCGGTGCCGATGCAGAGGCAAACAGGTAGCGATTACCGGTTTCTGTCACGGCCGCCGGTGCATAGCCAGCGGAGGTTTTACTCCAGACCGCAGCATTGGTACTATCCTGTGCGTTAAAAATATCACCCACCGGCGAGGCCGAGTACACCAGCCAGCGACTTGCAGTTAGGGCATTGGAACCATAATAGTTAAGATAATTGCGACCGACCGCCAGATCCAGGCTGTTGACCGTAACGATGGGAGCATTCACCTGCAGGTCACTGGAGGCACCAGTAACCGCAATGTCAGTCCAGTTGGTAGCGACGGTCGTGGTAACACCAGCCGTCCCCCCCACTTCATCAATGAGTAATGAACGGGAATTAACCAATTTGAGTGAGCCGGTGGCTGCGGCAAGTTTGGCAAAGCTATTACCGGCATTTTGCAGGGTAAAGCTGCCGCCGGTACCGAGCAGTTCCAGGCCGGCCACATTGGTAAAGGCGGCACTCTGGGTCACGCTGCCACGGGATTGCAGGGTTAAGTTATACCCGTTGGTGATGCCATTATAGAGTGAGATAGCGTTACTGATGGTAATGGCACCGGTACCCTCAAGCAGGCTCAGACTACCGGTCACGTTACTGAGCGACGAATTGACGGTGATGCCGCCTGTGCTATCACCCCGCCCGACCACAAAGGAGCTGAATCCGGTGGTAAAGTACGAGCCCCCCGTGAGCCAGGAGGAGGGGATATTCAAGGTGTAGCCCGATGAGCCGCCAAGGCCGATGGAAGCTGAAGTGGAAGCCGGTTGGAACGTAAGGGTGCCGGTACCTTTGACGGTGGAGTAAAAGCTGGCAAGATTGTCGGCAATGAGGGTGATGTTACCGGTGGTACCGGCACCGCTGTTATAGCCAATCTGGCTCCCGGAAGGGGTGGCGATGGTGGTACCGGGGTTTGTGGCAGTTATGGTAATATTGCCGCTGGTTGAATATATTTTTGAGGCAGAACTGTAGATATAGAGGGCTGTGGAGCCTCCGCTGGTGGCGTTGATGTTAATGTCACCGGCGACGGTGCTGATGTACACCGGTGGATTGTAGTTCCACGTACTCGCAGGATTACTACCATAATAGTTCGAACCAAAAACGATCGCACCGTTCGGACCATAATAATAATATCCGCTGCCCCCCGTACCGTTAATCGTTACACTACCGGTGCCGGTCGTTGATATCGTCGTTGAAGAGTTGCCGTACATGAGCTGGATACCAGCCTGGGCATACCCGGACGTGGAACTGTTCGTTCCGGTCAACGTTATGTTGCCACCAGAGGAGGTTATGTTGAGGGCTCCGACATTGGCTTCTATAAAAATACCGTTCTGGACTATGCTTGTACCGGCAGGATTGCCATACCAACCATTGGTGGTACCAGTGATACTCAAGGCACCACTACCAGTCGTTATGCTGCTCGCTCCAAGATACAGACCCGTGCCATGATTGCCACTGTTACCCAGAGTGGCATCACCCTTCAACGTAATGGTGCCGCTACCGCTCGTGACTATACTGTCATAGCCTATCCGCAAGCCACCGTAATAGTTGCCAGTGAGCGATTGCCCTGCCATCAGGATGTTGCCACCACCGGCGTTAATCGTGTCGCTCGACGTATAAAGTCCCCAGCTGCCACCAACGGCATACCCGCCAACTGCCGTGCCACCATACATACTTATGTTGCCGCCATTGGTTTGGATCGTCGCACTCTCAACGTCAATGGTTCCGTAGGTAGCATTATTCGCCCGACTATTAAAAACCACATCCTGACCATAGGTTTTCAGCGTATAGCCACCGGTATCAGTAATATTCCTGCCGGCCTTGAGCTGCACATTGGCCCTGACATCTATCCCGGCACCAATGGTAATATCATTATCAGCCTGCAACAACAGGGTCGGTGAATTTGCCGCCGTGGTGGCTGACGCATTGGTTGTTGCCGTGATGGCCGCCGACACCGTAATATTACCGGAACCGCCAGTGCCCGCAGCACTGGTGGCAATGGTGACATTGCTGCCGGCATTGAGGGCACTGTTGATGGAAGTATTGAGAATGGTGCCGGTGGTACCCGGCTGGTATGCCGTACCACCGGTCACACTGCTGCCACTGCTGGTGATCGTCAAATCGTTCGGATCAAGCAACCAGTAACCATGGGCGCCGGAATTGCTCCCCGCATCAACGGTTCCGCTCAGATTGAGCGTGGGCCCGGAGGTTTCCACCCAACCCCCATCCCCCCCCTGCAGACCACCGCGGGCCACAATCGCCCCGTACATGTTCGTTGCAGTGTCGGACCAGACCACCACCCTCCCCCCCGCACCGGTCTGGGTGGCCGAGGCATCAATGGCCGCACCACTCTCCACCGTCACCGTCTGAGCATGGGGGGTCGTACCACTACCATGGGCTTCCCCGCCGATGAGGATAGTTCCGCCACCGGTGGCACCCTTCGCTTCAATAACACTTCCCGACGTGACGTTGATGGTATCACCTACCAGCTTGATGACACCCCCCATATTGACCAGTGAGGTGGCAGAAACCGTGCCGCTGTTGTTGATCGTGGAACCGTACAGTTTGTTGGCCGCACTGGCAGCCATGACAACCTGCCCCCCTTCGGCCTGTATCAGATGCTTGTTTTCGATAAGGGTTGCAATAGTAGCAGGATCAACCGATACCCCCAGCAGATTGCTGCCGTTAAAATTCAGGGTAACCTTCTCCCCCGCCGCCAATGCCACACTTCCCATGCGGGCGGTGATTATCCCCTCGTTTCGTACCTCCGGTGCCAGTAAGGCAGCAAAACCACCCTCGGCAACGGTTATGGTTCCCTGAGTAATGATGCTGCCGGTGGAGCCGTTACGGTTAAAGGTATAGCGCCGCGCCATAAAATCGTTATCGGCGATATCCATGGTAGAGGCAACCAGACCGCCGACATTAACACTGGAACTTGGTCCAAACAGGACACCCGCGGGGTTAATCAGAAAAACCCGACCGGTAGCGCTGAGAGAACCGTAGATTTGTGAAGGGTCGGTGGTGAGTACCCGATTAAGGGCGGTTGATGTGCTGTTCGGCTGGGTGAAATTTACCAGGGACTGGGCACCGATATTGAACGTTTGCCAGTTGAGAATGGCACTCTGAGTGGACTGGTTGATATTCATCCGCGTGCCGCTCTGGCTGATAACCGCCTGTCCGGCCGCAACCTGGCCACCGGTGGGCAGTGCGCTTTGGGGCAGTGTGGCGGCAGATGAGCCCATAGCACCGGTCAATACCATCATGGTTGCAGCGGTGACTACCGCCCCCTTCACCGGGGGCGGGCCACCATTACCCTTAATTATCTCAGCAGCAATAATCCAGAGTTGCTTGGCATTGTTCCATATCAGACGAAATGACTTGTTCATAAGTTCCTCAGGTATGCGATCTCATCATACTGCCCTACCGCTTGCTTCAGTTACCGCGAGCCGCCTTCATATCATGCAAACGGGCGATATTTTTTACCGATGCCATGTGGGCATAAATCAGACCAAGGTAACCGCTGCGGAACAGTTCCAGCACCACAACATCCCCCAAACGGGCGAGACGGTTTTCATCGACAACAAGCAGCCCCTGCAGCAAAAAGGTGCGGCCATCACCCAGCTGAATATTGGCATCAACCGGCGTTAGCAGCGCAAGCTCCGTGAGCTTGGCGGCAAACTGTGCCGAAGGGGCCAACTGGCTCTGGAAGTTCTGAATAAAGGTCTGGACGTGGCGGCAGTAGTCGGTCAGCTCACCCTCTTCCGTAAAAATCCGCTGGCCACCTTCAATAGTAAGGCCATCGAATTTTTGATCGATACAAATGGGGAATTCATTGGTGCCGTTATCGGCCAGAATGAAGGGATAGCGCCGCACGTAGGCCGGAATATAGGTACCTTTCCAGGCACCATCGGCGTCAACGAAAAGGTTTTCACCTGCCTGCACACCGAGCAGTGCCAAGGGCTTGACCGTACCATCTTCAGCAGGGGCGAAAATGATGGGGTATTCACGGCAGGCATCATAAAATTCATCGGCGTTCAGCATGACGGTTTGAGATTCGGCCGCATAGGCAAAACCGGTTGGACTGGTGGCTACTGTCATTTCCCGATGTTGTACCAGATCAAGAACTATCGGTTCTTTGTAATACAACGGCATACTGTTTGCTGCGGCTGTTTCAGTCATGTGCATAATCTCCTGTAATATGGCATACGTTATTTACCGTTTGTTTCATCGGCCATTTTAACCAACTGGGGGGTGATATCGATGCTTTTACTGTAGAATCTCACTCCGGCACTCTGATCCAGAATGAGTTCGATTTTTTCACTTTCGCCGATTTTTCCAATCAGCAGTGACAGCCTGCCAACCAGTTTCTGTAATATGTCAGCCTCCATCTGTTTAAGTTCTTCCTGGGCATCCCGCTGACGTTTCTGAAAATCACGGCTTTTCTGCTGCAACTGTTGTTCTTTATCAGCACGCATCTCCTGTTTCATGCTGCTGCCATCCTTCTCCAACTCCGCCTTAAGTTTTTCAAAATCGCTCTGAATACCCTTTAACTCATTGTTCAGCTGTTCACTTTTCTTGAAGATGCTTGCCCGGGCTGCAACCCCCTCCGCTGTTTCGCTGACGGCACGCTGCATGTCAACAACACCGATTTTGGTTTCAGCCGAGGCAAAACCGGGCAGTGCGGCCAAACCCGCTACTAATACTCCTGTTACGATAAGACGCTTCATGTGTAGACTCCTCTGTTTGATGTGGTGCTGAGATTTTCAATAAAAGACACTGGCAAGCAGCCAAAAGCGCGGCTCCCGCAATGTGCCATCGCTGTCGTTCCCCTGGGCATTGGCACCCGGGTTGGCACTCAACCGCTCGGCAACAATCGCCTTGACGCTGAACAACCCCTGCTTACCCCAGGCAATACCCAGACCGACACCGTCGGCACTATAGGTATTTGGTGCTCCGAAGGTGGAGTTCCAGCCGTTGTACAGAGAATGATGCTGTTTCAGCCAGCCGTAATCGTAAAAACCGAAGAACTGGAGAGTATCGGTGAGATTATGGTGCAGCTCGGCGTTCATGACAAAACCTTCATCGCCACTCCCCTCATTGGGGGGAAGTGCCCGAACGGCACCCGGACCGCCAAGACTGATTTTTTCCGATGAATCAAGGTTCTTGAAGGCAAACTGACCGTTGATACTCACCTGCACGGAGGTCTTATCCCCCTGGATTTTCTGCACCCGCGACAGGCTGTAACTGAGCTTGCTATAGACCCCATCGGTACCGGGACCGGCTTGATCCGCCGCCTTGTTAGCCCCGTTACCGGACAGATCAAGGTTGGCGACGTTTCCATTCACTGAAAGCGAATTATATCCGCCACCGTATAAGTTATCGTAGAAGTCACCGGAGAGTCCAATGGTACCGGCCTGAATAACCTTGGCACTGGTGGTGAGGCCATGGGAACTGTTGTTATAGTTTCGGTAATCATAGCCAACTGTGCCGTAGAAATTTTGTGAACGCCGGTGGATAAAGGGGATGCTGAGTGCGGCACCGGCCGTTACCGCATCACCGGCAGCCACCAATGCTTTGAAGTCACCGCCTAACTCGTAATGCAGAGTGGAGTAATTGATATTCAGCCGGGTACCGCCCGAACCGGCAGGCAGACCGTAGGCGATGCGACCATAGCTGCTACCATCGGTAAACAGCCCCTTCACGCTGACCTGATCGCCGATACCGGTCATGTTGTTGACATTCAGATCGGCTGTCAGGCGATATTCCCCGGTCGAAATACTGCCGTTATTATCTCCGGTGAGGGCACCGGTTATCAACGGGCTTCGATCAAGCTTGACCAGCAGGTCAGTGGCTCCGGTTTCGTTTCCTGCCTGTAAATTGGCGGTGGCGACCACACCGGGAACATCATTCAGAAGCAGCAACGCCTCTTCAATGGCATCAACGCGAATCGGCTGTCCAACCGGTTGCCTGCCAACGATGAACTTCTTCACCCGATCTTCGCTGAAGCGGACACCCCGAAGACGCTCAACGACAACAGAAGACAGCCTCCCTTCCAGAAGCTGGATGGTAATGATGCCTTCAATCACATCCTGGGGGGGAAGCAATGCCTGTACCATCAACCCTTTCGACATATAGAAGGAGGAGAGCTGCTGAATTGCCAGGTTCAATTCATTGAAGGTCATATCCTTGCCAACATAAGCAGCCATAACGTTCTGTAACTCTGCTTCAGAAAACTGTGTGGCTCCGGTAACACGGAAGCCCTTAACCGTGACCTTTATCCCCTGGTGCAGATCCGGCAGAGCCTGCTCACTGCTGGTCGGACGCTCCAGTTGCCGCTCCGGAAAAGGTTTTGGACGGTCACCGATGTCACGCAGAATCGAACCGGCATCGGGTTGTGCGGCTAAAGCAACAACAGCACCGGTAAAAGTTATACTACAGAGGATAACCGCAGAGTACAGATATGAACGCATTGACTTCTCCTGGTAAAACGCATCTCTTCTGGGCAGATAGCACCCACTTCAAAGCCCATACATACAAACGGCCCCTCTTACAAAACAGTAAGAGGAGCCGTAGTAAATTCTCTGGCAACCCGACTATCCGTAAAATGGACTCGTAGCTTTGCGTCCTTAGGTCACCCTAAGTTTGCTCTTTTCATTAGAACTACAATTGCAACATACAATAATATCACAATAATAATTAATATCAACAAATTTAATGCAAATATTTTATGTCGTATTTTTCCATCTGAAATATGATCAGTGATGACGGATTTTGAGGGGACAGCTCTGGTCGAAGCGTACGTGTAACATACGATCGTTATCGGTGCAGAAACGCGGTATCCGACCCCATGGGCTGTTCTGATGCAGTGTTATCAGGTTAGTTTTTTGCAAGTGGCACCGTTTTCTAGCCGGACAACACTGGTTCTGAGGGGAGAATCTATGCTGGTACTGCTGTTTTTTAAACGTAGTCGGCGAACCAGCAAATCATGGTGTCGCGGGTATGGCAGAGGTTGGGGTTGCGGGAAATAGCGGTAAAACGAAGGGACATCGACGGTTAGACCACACCCGCATAACAACTGTCCGTGCGGTAATTGACTGCCCAGGACATGACCATTTTAACCCAAGAGCTTCAGCACCCGGAAGTTTCCTCCGACACGGGGGAAGGGATCCGGATAAACTGGGCGGCGACAAGTGAGACACATCCCAACAGTGCCCCCACGTAAAACGGAATGCGAAAATCTATCATCCAGAGATACCCCCCCAAAGCCGGCAGGAACACCGCTGCGATATGGTTAATGGTAACACCTACCGCCATTGATGACGCCGTGTCCTTGGGATCACCGATTTTCTGAAAGTACGTCCGGATGGCAACTGAAAAATTAAAGAGAAGTGCATCTGTTATATACATACAAGAGACGAGAAGTTTGGACGAGGTACAAGCGTACGTCAGAAAAATGACGATGACTCCGATATACTCGATTGAGCAGATTTTTCGTTCACCAAAGGTGACAATGGCCCTCCCGATAAGCGGATTCATCACATAGGCGACACAGTTGTTGATGATAAACAACACCGTCATTTCCCGTACTGAAAAATGAAACAACTTCACCAGCAGGAATATGGAAAATACGACAAATATTTGTCGCCGTGCTCCGGACATAAAGGTAAGAAAATAAAACAGTGCATACTTTTTTCGCAGAAACATTTTCTGCCGTTGGATCGGCAGGTCTTTATGGGTTGGATCCTGCATCAGAGCCCATAATCCGACAATGGCTACCAACGAGCCAATAATAAGAAATATTGCCCGATAGTCCAGCTTCATTCCCAGTAACCAGATGAGAACACCCGAGGCGATACTTGATACGGCGGCAATGCTCCTGAGCCGACCAAGTACCAGCGGTGATATGCCGGAGGCAAAATACTGAAGCGTCAATGACTGGTTGGTTGTTTCAAAATAGTGGAACCCGAAGCTCATGAGCAGTGTTGTGAGAGCCAGGCCGTAACTGGTAGGAAAAAAACCGGTAACCGCAGTACCGATACCAAGAACCACTATTGAAAGAGCCGACAAACGATGTTCCTTCACAAACAGGAGCAGAACCAGTGCCAGAACGGAGAGTAATCCGGGTATCTCCCGAACCGACTGGATAATGCCAATGCCGTTGCCGTCGATACCAACGACCTCAACCGCATAATTATTAAATAAAATTGAATACCCCTGCAAACCGATCATTGATGCTGCAGTCATCACGGCAAGAAAGCGATACATTGGTTTTTGTTCATCTGACAGAATCATCAAAAGGTAGCCATTGTTGTTCCCGGTGAATTATAACTTAAACTGCCGAACCATCCGATGGAGTTCTTCAGCATTGCCATTGAGCTGTGCAGAAGCGGTTGCGGTTTCTTGCGCTCCTTGAGAACTGGTTTGAACCACTTCGGTTACTTGATGCATATTGCTGGAAATTTCGCTGGTTGTTGCAGTCAACTCTTCAGCAGCTGAAGCAATTTGATTAACCTGCATCGCAACATCGTTTATCTGTACCAAAATGTCGCGCAGTGCAACACCTGATTTTGAAGCTTCACAGGTGCCCACGTTCACCTGTTGAACACCGAGATCCATCGCCTCAACGGCACCTTTGGTTTCCCGCTGGATCGCCTTGATCATTTCACCAATCTCTTTTGTAGCACGGGTAGTACGTTCGGCCAACGCCCGAACTTCATCGGCAACAACAGCAAAACCGCGCCCCTGCTCACCGGCACGGGCCGCCTCAATTGCAGCATTCAGGGCAAGCAGGTTCGTCTGGTCGGCAATGTCTTCGATGGTACTGATAATCGCACCAATCTGATCAGACCGTTCAACCAAACTTTCTACCGTTCTGGCCGATTCCTGCACTTTTGTCGAGATCTGTCCCATTACGCTGACCGTTTTTTCAACTATCTGGGCACCATTGCTTGCGGAGTTAGAAGCTAACCTGGCCCCATCGGCAGCAAACTGACAGTTGCGGGCAATATCCCTTGAGGTGGCAGCCATCTCTTCGCCGGCAGTAGCAACGGCTGCCGACTGTGCTGCGACTTCTTCAGTCCCCGTGGCAATTTGTTCAGCGGTGGAGTGCAGTTGGCATGAAGCAGCTGCCACTTGAGTTGAGGTACTGGATATGAGAGCAATGGTAGTACGAATATTTTCGGCCATGGTTTTCAAGGCGGCCAACAGTTGACCAGGCTCATCGGTACCGGTAACGATCACCTCCACGGCAAGATCGCCCTGTGCCAACCTGTTGGCAATCCGTACCCCGGAGGCAAGGGGTGTGGTAATTGAACGAACAATCAAAAACCCGGAAAAAGCGGCAAACAACACTCCAAATACTATCGCCGCAACTGATATTATTATACTCTGCTTATAAGCTCGTTCGCTCTTGTCATACTCTTCCTTGGCAACCTTGAGTTGCACATCAACCAGATCACTAAACTTACCTGACACAGGATCGATAACCGGATAGAGTTCGGTAATGGTAAATTTTGTTAACGCTTCAAGATCTTGTCTTTTGAAAATTTCGGAGAGATTAGCGACAGCGGAATCGGCTGACTTCATTAATGGTTTTATCTCTTCAACCAGCTTTGTCTCTTCTGCCACAAGAGTTGTTGCAAGGTAGGCTTTCCATCGTTCGCTAATAGTCTTTACCGCTTCATCAACATTCTTTTTGCCTTCATCCCACTTCAAGTTACCGTTTCGCACCTTGTGGGACGTATCCACAATATTGACCGCATACATGTCAGCGATAACTTTCAAATCTTTCAGCGGAACGACCCGGTCTTTATACACGGTATCTAACCCATCATTAGAAAGCTTGCTGCTGTGCAACCCCAGGGCACCAATCACGATGGATAAACATGACAGAAAAATAATAAGTGTATAGAGTTTCGTGCCAACTTTCAGGTTGTGTAACATATCTCCCCCTTGAGAATGCTTGTAGTCTTCATCTGTGTGTTACCCAACGAACCAGCTTTCAGCCTCGCCCCCTACAGCTCTTTCCGGTGACGGATGCCGAAACAACTTAAAAAGCAACAAACTACCGGACACGCGCCTTTGCGTGCCGATGTCATTTTTGGTATTGTTATTTCAAAAAATAACAATCCTAATAAGTATACAGGATTCATAGGTTAGTCAAGGTTATTTATTAAGGCTTAACTGTTTTTTGGCCACGGTTCTCTTTATGTTAAAGGCAAACTCAGGTAAGTGAAAGAATTACCACACAAGAGTGGCCCGGAAGGTTCAAAATCGCTCAGTTCTGACGTCCCCTGATACGACTGGTATAGTGGGATCTACCAAACGAGGGTGTATCCGCAGCTTTTTCTGTCAATGTCACCGTTATGGTTCCGTGCGGATAGGACGGGATGTCCCCGTCAGCCGTAGTTCCATAGCGCGGCGTCCCATAGCGTGGCGTTCCATCCGGCATCTGGTAAATGTGGGGGAGAAAGCGACGACCCGGTTCGGCCGAGGCAAGCTCTTCAGCACGGGAAATGGCACCCCTCTCGCCAGCGACAGCGGGGGTCAACACCACATGCACACCGAGTTTGGAGAGCAGTATCTTTTGTTCAACGCCAATGGATTCGGGAGCTGTCAGCGTCAGTTCATACCCCCTGTCCACCGCAATCGAAGCCATGGCGATGCTGCAACTCCCCCAGGCAGGGCCGACAATCTCCATACCCGGTTTTAAGGTACCCTGTTCTTCCGCACTCTTGATAAGATTCATGGCAGCCCGGTACGAGGCCAGATAGTCGGAAATGCTCCCCCCAAAGGTGGCTTCCCCTGACATTGGTTGACCTTCAATGATGTGGAGAAACGTTTGGTGGGCAGCCTGGCTGCTACAACAAGAAATACTATTTTCTCTCTGGCTCATGCTTACATTCTCCGTTGCTATAAATTTATTCCTATAGAATTAGTCATATTTAAAATAAAAAAAATCAACTCACATCGGCCAGCGTGGTATTTTCCAGTTTCTCCGCCACGTAATTGCGGATATCACGAAAAACAGCCAGTAAATTTTGTTCCTTTTCAATGGGGGTGGATTCATAAAAATAGGAACTAACCGACTCGGTCGGAGCCAGGGCACCATCAAACAGACGGATGATTTCTGCCAGATGGATAAGTTCAGCCGGCTTGGCAAGGGTGTAACCACCCGCCTGCCCCCGGTGACTGCGCAGATATTTGGCACGTTTCAGAATCAGCAATATCTGTTCAAGAAATTTCGGTGGAATCCCCTGGGCAGAGGCGATCAACTGGACAGGGACATAGCTGTCCCCACTCCGCGCCAGATAGATAAGTGCCAAAAGGGCGTATTCACTTTTAGAGGTCAACTTCATACAGCCACCTTACCCGACTAATTTGATAGGAATAGTAATTACATTATTTCAGCATGTCAATAAAAAAAATACCTGATTGACGGTATGGATACATCTGAGGTAATTTATGTGAGGTGTGTAATCATACCACGCTCAAGGAGCTTTCCCATGTCACTTTTTACCCCTCTTACCATCGGAGCACTGCACCTTCCTAACCGGATTATTATGGCACCGCTGACCCGTTGCCGTGCCACTGCCGATACCAGAGTTCCCGTGCCGATGATGGCCGATTATTATTCCCAGCGTGCCACCGCCGGCCTGATTATCTCGGAAGCCACCGTGGTTGACCGGATGGGCGTCGGCTACGAGGCAACCCCCGGCATCTGGTCGAAAGAGCAGGTCGAGGGGTGGAAAATGGTGACTAAGGCCGTCCATGACGCAGGGGGGTGTATCGTCATGCAGCTCTGGCATGTGGGGAGAATTTCCGACCCCAGTCTGCTTGACGGCCAACGACCGATATCGGCCAGTGCCATCGCTGCCAACGGCCATGTCAGTCTGCTCCGACCGGAGCGCCCGTTTCCGGTCCCGCGAGCAGTGGAGACAGCGGAAATAGCTGAAATTATCTCCGCTTTCCGAACAGGGGCGGTCAACGCAAAGGCTGCCGGTTTTGACGGTGTTGAGATCCATGGTGCCAACGGCTATCTGCTTGACCAGTTCCTTCAGGATAGCACCAATAAACGAACCGACACCTATGGTGGTTCATTGGAAAATCGAGCACGGCTGTTATTGGAAGTTACCGACGCGGCAATCGAGGTCTGGGGTGCTGACCGGGTTGGCGTCCACCTTGCCCCCCGTTG
Organism: uncultured Geobacteraceae bacterium; assembly: GCA_903876875.1. Taxonomy (GTDB): domain Bacteria; phylum Desulfobacterota; class Desulfuromonadia; order Geobacterales; family Pseudopelobacteraceae; genus JACRCG01. Next base: position 37,804 of record CAIRBT010000155.1, on the reverse strand, counting down.
CGACAGCCACGACATGGGAGATTCTGACCGCCATGCCACCTTCACTTACGTGGCTCGTGAACTGGGGAAGCGAATGATTGCCTTTATCTGCTCCCGAGAAGCCCGCCAGGAGGACAGTATCGGGCACTACATCCGTGAAGCGTTTGGCGGCGTATACATTGTTAACGAAAACTTTACCGCTGAAGCAGCCGAACAGGCACTTATCGACGGCGTGGCCGACGCCGTTGCCTTCGGCAAGTCATTTATCGCCAACCCCGATCTTGTTGCAAGGTTTGCAGCAAAAGCACCGTTGAATACGGGGGATCAGACAACGTTTTTTGGCGGGGGGTCTACGGGCTATATCGATTATCCGGTGTTACCACACACGCGGTGAGAATCCGCTCATCCGCCCGACAGTGGTGTGGTGTTGCGTCCTTTTTGACATATACGACAATCAAGAGGGCGAGGGAGTAATTCCCACGGCCTTCAGTTTTCTGGTCAGCTCTTGAAATAAAAGACACTCAAGAGGAAACACGGGTACATCAATCTTGCACCACACAGCGACGGCGACCATTTTTTAAAATTTTTCTTGACAAAACCAGAAAACAACATACTATATATCTACAATCTATATATACTATACTATTTTGACTGACTAGAAAAACTAGAGGTCAAGGAAATTTCCTTGACCTCTTTTTGTATTGTGAGACCCGAACGCTATGATTTCCAAAAAATCGAAGTACGCCCTTAAAGCACTAAGCTACATGGCTCAGCATAACGATAACCAACCGATATTGATTGCCGGACTAGCTGAAGTGGAGAATATTCCGAAAAAATTTTTGGAGTTCATTCTGCTTACCTTAAAGAAAGGTGGTGTTCTTTCAAGCCGCGTTGGAAAAGGTGGGGGGTACAGTCTAGCACGACACCCATCTCAAATTACCATTGACTCAGTTGTAAGAATTCTTGATGGAGGCATCACACTCGTCCATTGCTTGAAAGATAATAACAACAGTCTTTGCGAAGAGGGACATGACTCTTCTTGTTGCGGAATACATCTGGTCATGCAGGATTTGAAGAATTCAATCCAATCAGTGCTAGAAAACACCACCCTTGCAGATATGATTGAAAAATCACAGAGGGAAAGCCTGCGTAAGGCTAACATAATTGACTACGCCATCTAAATCAGCAACACATTTTCAGGAGGAATACCATGAGCAATTTTTTTTCAGACAACTCGCAATCCATCGGCAACACTCCACTCGTGAAACTTAACCACATCACCGATGGCGCCAAAGCCACCGTACTTGCCAAAATTGAAGGTCGTAATCCTGCTTATTCGGTGAAGTGCCGCATTGGTGCCAATCTGATATGGGATGCAGAAAAACGGGGGGTACTCAAACCGGGAGTTGAAATTATTGAACCAACATCCGGTAATACCGGCATCGCACTTGCGTATGTGGCCGCTGCACGGGGATACAAACTGACACTCACCATGCCGGAAACCATGAGCATCGAGCGGCGTCGCGTATTGGCCGCCCTCGGTGCCAACCTCATCCTCACTCCCGGACCGGAAGGAATGAAAGGTGCCATTAACAGGGCTGAACAGATCGCAACGGCAGAACCGGAAAAATACTTTCTTCCTCAGCAATTCAAGAATCCAGCTAACCCGGAAATCCATGAAAAGACCACTGGACCGGAAATATGGGATGATACCGATGGAGAAATAGATGTTCTGGTTGCTGGCGTCGGTACTGGAGGTACGATAACAGGAGTGTCACGCTATATTAAGAATACTAAGGGTAAGTCAATTATCTCGGTTGCGGTTGAACCGGCAGAAAGCCCAGTTATCAGCCAAAAACTGGCAGGACAGGAGATTAAGCCAGCACCTCATAAAATCCAAGGTATCGGCGCAGGGTTCATTCCCGACAACCTTGACCTGAGCGTCATTGACAGAGTAGAGCAGGTTTCAAGCAACGACGCCATAGAGTACGCCAAGCGCCTTGCCAAAGAAGAGGGAATTCTTGTCGGAATTTCAAGTGGTGCAGCAGTAGCTGCAGCGGTGCGTCTTGCCAAACTCGATGAATTTGCCGGTAAAACCATTGTTGTTGTGCTGCCTGATGGTGCAGAGCGTTATCTGTCAACGGCATTATTTGAGGGCATTTAATAACATGGCGATGCACATCATCAAAGACCGAGTTATTTATGGACACCCATGCTTCGGGGGCAATCGCCACAAGAATGGAAGGATTCATCTTGCCGTTGCACCCCGATGCAATATCAAGTGTGGCTACTGCGAACGGAAGCATGATTGTGCCAATGAGTCACGTCCCGGCGTTACCAGCCTGGTTTTAACCCCCGCTCAAGCTCTTGGAAAAGTTCGTGAGGTAATGGCAGATGACGAACTCAGCACGGTAATAAAAGTCATCGGTATTGCCGGACCGGGAGAACCTCTCGCCAATGAGAGCACTTTTGAAACATTTCGACTGGTAAAGGAAGAATTTCCCGACCTGCTCTTCTGCCTGAGCTCAAATGGCCTTGCCCTGCCAGAGCGAATTTCTGACCTGGCAGAACTAAACCTCCATAGTCTTACGGTAACCATCAATGCGGTTAATGCTGCTGTCGGTGCCCGGATTTATAGCCATGTCATACACGAAGGGCAGTGTTATCGGGGTGAAGAGGGTGCTGACATTCTCATACATAATCAGTTTGAGGGCTTGCGTCGTGCGGCCGAACAGGGGTTGGTTATCAAGGTAAATACGGTACTCATACCTGGAATTAACGATTCGCAAATTCCACTCATTGCTGAACGGGTCAGTCAGGCCGGTGCTTTTGTTATGAATATAATGCCTCTCATTCCACGGGCCGAGTTGTCAAGCATATCCCCACCAACGGGCGAGTATTTGGAGTCGGTTCGCACGCAAAATGAACGGAGCATAGCCCAGTTTCGTGGTTGTCAGCAGTGCCGTGCCGATGCTGTTGGACTTGTAGGTACCGGTTGTTCATCAGTCTGATTGAGAAGCTAATTCCAGGGAGAGCTGGAGATGGACGTCAGGATTGCGGTTGGGAGCAGTGACGGAGTACATGTGGATCAGCATTTTGGTAAATCACATAGTTTCAGAATATTCCGCTTGCACGATGACGGCGTTGATTTCATCGAACAACGGGAAGTACGCCCCTTCTGTGCCTCACATACTCACGACGACAATGCACTTGAGCTGGCAGCACAAGGCATTTCTGATTGTCGGGGAGTTATTGTCTGCCAGATAGGTTCCGGAGCCATTGATGTGCTCATTGGCCACCGTATAATGGCGTTCACCCTTCCGGGGACGATAACGGAGGCATTCGAAGCACTGATCAAATCAAAACGATTCGCTTTAACAAGATAATCGTTACCATATGAAAATATCGAATAAATACGTGCATAGTCTTCGTGCCATGTTTGACATAGCTTACAATGGTTGTGGCAAACCGGAACAATTACTGGATATTGCCCGTCGGCAGCAGTTTCCTCCACGTTACCTGGAACAACTTTTTCAGCATTATATACGTGCCGGACTGTCAATAAGTAAGCGTGGGCCACAAGGTGGCTATATTCTTTCGCGGGAATCAGAAAATATCTCAATTTTAGAGATAATCGCTGGTACTGAACAGCATGTAGCTCTCGATGGCCGTACCGCTAAAACAACAATGAAACCAACTCATTTATTAGAACAACAACCTGAAGGGTGGTGCGTGGATCAGGCAATCTGGACTGAGGCATGCACTCTCCTTGAAAGTTATTTTGGCTCTATAACCCTGGAAAACCTCTGTCAAAGAGCTAGAAAGTTGAAAATGGAGGGTGTAGAGGAGCTGTTCTGACTTTTTGGTGTCACGTTAAAAGATGGATAGAAGGCTGATATTTCCACCACCTGGCAGTGCAACATTGGCCATAAAACCCTCAAACCGCGCTGTTGACTTTATACTGTTCTACTCTAACAGATACCTCATCACGGACACTTCCCAACAGGTGAACACCGTTTATACGTGACAACTGTACAGTTCCAGAGATCGGCTGTTAGCCATAACTATTTATTTGTCAGACTTACTTCTGAAGCTACATTCTCACTACAACCAGAATCTATAGGCAGTCTTTGATCCCTCGACCAGCCTATCCACGAGCTGTCATAATTATGTAACCTCTCAAGTGGCCAACCCGATAGATAAAGAGCAAATATTGCTTGAGTAGATCGCACCCCAGACTGACAGTAGAAATACTGCTCTTTAGCAGGATCGTATCCAAGTTTCTCGATAACGCTCTTCACTTCAGCTGCAGATAGCCATTCCGCCTGATTCTCCTTCTTTTTAAACTGTAACCAGGGGCTGTGAATCCCCCAGGGAATTCGCCCCGCCCTCACCGCCCCCTTTTTTAATTCTTCACCGCAATACTCCTTGCGGTCACGGGCATCCCAGAGTTGTGAAGAGTGAGCCGTCTTTAATCTGAGGATATCAGCCGTATCCACCCGTAAGGTCGGTTTTGCTATGGACGCAGTATAACTGCCCGGCTGCGGCTTATCCGGTGCGAAAAGATCGACCGTATACCCGGCATCACGCCAGGCTTTTACTCCCCCATCCAACAACCGGATGTTGTTTTTACCGTAATAGGTAAAAGCCCACCAGAGCCGGGTAGCGTCGTATTTGGTATCGTATATGACCACCGTGGTATCCCGATTAATGCCGAGACTCCGGGCTAGACGGGTAAAACCGGCCGCGTCGATTATATTGCCAGTGATGCCGTTCTGTGTTTCAGGCGCCGCTTCAATTGCCGGTCTATCGACCTGATGGGAACCGGGGATATGCCCCAGTCGATATTCGACATCGCTTTCCGCCGCCAGGACAATGAGGTTTTTATTCTCACCATCGAGCTTTTTTTTCAGTTCCTTCGCGGTGATCAGTGCGGTACCCCGCTTAAACCCCTTGTACCCGCTATCCTCGGCCAGAATTGTTGCGACGGATACGAACAGTAACAGAACCGTGCAGATCGTATTGATAATGATAAAATTCATTTTTCACTCCTGTTACAGCGTATATTCACGTCCCAGCTCAAAGGCCCGTATATTGTTTTCATGGGAGCGTTCCGGAAGCCGCTGCCTGATGGCAGTGACAATGTGTTCCGGCACAAGCAAACCACAGTGGGCACTCAAGACACCAAGATAGATAACATTGGCATACTGAGCGTTTCCCAGCTCCCGCTCTGCCAGCGTCTCCCCGGCAATCGCCCTGTGACATGCATCAGATGCCGGATCGGCGGTAACCAGATTCGGATTGTGCAGTATCACCGTCTGTCGGTTACAGAGATGCTTGAACATGCCGTAGGCAATTGGAGAGAAAGCACAAAAGTAGGCGGGATTTTCAACTACCGGGCTGTCAATGAAAGCATCGGAGATGACTACCTGGCTCCGGACATACCCTCCCCTGGTTTCCGTCCCATGGCTGATAAGCATGGTGGTGTACAGACCTTGGTTAACGGCCGCCTGCCCCAGTATCTGGCCGATACGCACCACCCCCTGACCGCCAAAACCGCTGATCAGAATTTCAATTCGTGCCACCACGGCTGCCCCCTTTCTGCACCGAAGCAACAAAATCTCTCACTGCTACGGAAAATTCCGGTCGTGAACCGGCGGCATCATGAACAATACCGGTGGTAAAATGTGTGTTGGAATCTGCCGCAAGATCGTCGCTGGTGCGCTCTCGAAACCAGTCATAGACAGTCGCGATATTACGGGTTTCCAAGGCTTGGACACCAAAGTGGGTTACGCAGGGATAGATGAGTTGTACCAGAGAAAAGCCCCGGTTCCCGATGGCCTTCTTCAGGCTTTCCACCGGTTCGTGTCCCTGAAGCACCGTATGTCGTGCCAAAAACGTTGCCCCCGCCTCCTTGAGTATCCGCAGCACATCAAAGCCCCCCTGGGTCCAGTTCGGCTCCCAGGCTCCGTAGGGACTGCTGTCGGTACGACTTCCCAGTGGTGTTGTAACCCCGTATTGCCCGCCGGTTGACTGGTATCCAAGGTTGTCAAAAACCACCACCGTCATGTCAACGTTACGGCGTGCCGCATTGAGCAGATGCAGAAAACCGATGGTAAAGGCATCACCGTCCCCAACGGTTAAAATCAGACGTTTTTCCGGAGGCAACGCCAGCCGCAAACCGGTAGCCATGGCATAGACCCGTCCGTGGGTACCGGCGAAGGTATCTCCTCGCCAGGTCGCGAAGGTTTGCCGTCCCGAGCAGCCAATGCCGGTACCCCACACGACATCACCGGTTGACAGTTTCAATTCATCGATGGCTTCAAGCACGTTCCGGTGAGCCAATCGTAACCCACACCCCTTGCACGCCGTGCCGGGATTTTTTTCCGGTCGGACGTATGTTTCCAGTAAATCGCTCATATCACCATTTCTCCGTACGCCAACCGTCACGCTGCAACGGTTCATTGTCAAGCAACTGCCGAACCGTATCGAGCAGCTCCGCCATCGAGGGCAGTTCCCCGCACCGCCCCCAGAAGTGAACGTTGCTGCCATCGGCAGCCGCTCTCTCCACTTCACGGACCAACTGCCCGTCCCAATTCAACTCCACCACCAGATAGCAGGCGGTGCGGGTAAACAGATGGCTTTGAAACGGCCAGAGTGATATCAGGCGAATGCCACCCACCTTGAGTCCACTCTTTCTGGCCTCTCCTACGGCACTCCGGATTACCCGGGACGGGGTACCGTACCCGACCAGTATAATCTCCGGGTCATCATCAAGAAACCATTCATCGGCTTCATCTATCAACTGACGGTTGTTCACTATTTTATGGATGAGCCGCCAGGCATGCTTATGTTGCCAGGTGATATCCTCAGTGTCGTGGCCACGATCCGTCGGCGTCCAGTCAGAACAGGCGGCTCCGGTGTTGTGCCCCAGCACCACCGGCGGCACATCAATTTCATCGGAGGCGGGATAGAATTCGGGGCCGGGATTGATCCGGCGGGGAACCACTTCCAGTCCAAGGGCGGCGAATTCGTCGTCGGTCTCCGGCAGTTCCAGGGTTTCCCAGCCATCGGTGACCATCTGATCTGCCAGCACGATGACCGGAGTACGGAAACGTTCGGCAAGGGCGAAGGCCCGTACCGTCAGCCGATAGGCTTCCTGCACGGAAGCCGGTGCAAGGACGATGGTTTCATAATTACCGCCATGGGTAAGATAGCGGCTTAAGTAGAACTCTCCCTGCCCCGGTGCCCCGGTAATACCGCTCACCGGCCCGACTCTTTGTGAGTTGACAATGACCACCGGCACTTCGCTGCTGACAGCCCAACCGAAGGCGTCGGCAAACAGAATAAACCCGGGTCCGGAGGTGGCAGTCATGGCCTTGAGTCCCCCGATGGAACCGCCATTACAGATATGCAGGGCGGCATTTTCATCTTCCGCCTGCAGGTAATAGCCCCCCACCTGAGGTAAACGACGGGACATATTCTCAGCTATCTCGGTGGCCGGAGTAATCGGATATCCGGCAAACAAATTACACCCTGCCCTGATGGCTCCTTCGGTTATGGCCGCATTACCGGTGTCAAATATTCGCTTCATGTTGTATGCCTCACAGATTGTGTGCTTTTCTGTAGTTCCAGATAGAGATCGACCAGACGACGACGCTGAATCTTGCCACTGGGGCCTTTCGGAAATTCATCAATAAAAAACAACTCTCGCGGAACTTTGAAACCGGCCAGATGGTGGCGGCAAAAATCACGGATTTCGTCATTAGTAACTACGGCACCGGGTCGTAAGGTAATAAAGGCGGTCACCTCCTCTCCATAGAGCTGATGGGGTACCCCCACCACTCCGACCGCCTCCACCTCGGCCAATCGGTGAATGACCTCTTCAACCTCCCGGGGCGAAATTTTCTCACCGGCACGGTTTATTATTTCCTTCTTGCGACCGGTAAGAAACAGATACCCCTCCCCATCAAGGTATCCGAGGTCACCAGTGTGGAACCATCCCTGCCGGAGGGCTTCACTATCAGCCAGCGGATTAGTAAGATATCCGCCAAAGAGATTGGATCCCCGTATAACAACTTCACCGGCTACCCCACAGGGAAGCTCGACACCCTGCTCATCTCGTACCTTCAATTCATTGCCAACCGCCTTACCGGCCGAGCCTGGCTTACGCAGTAACGGCGGCAACGGATTGGCGGTAACCTGACAGGCCGCTTCGGAAATTCCGTACGTTTCAATCACCGGAATCCCGCACTGCCGCTCGAATTCCTCCATAATTGCCACCGGCAGGGGGGCAGAAGCCGAACGGACAAAACGGAGCCGCCCCCGTGCCGCTCTGTCTGGTATGCCATGGGAAAGGAGAAGTGACAGTATGGTGGGTACGGCACTGAACCAGCTAACCCCGTACCGGGAAACCCATGACCAAAAGTGAGTTACGTCAAAACGGGTAGGCAGTACCACCGGCATTCCGGTCAGAAGTGGCGTTAACAAGGTAACCACAAGCCCGTTAATGTGAAACAGACCGAGTATGCAGAGGGCGGTATCTGTCGCTGACAGGGAGTGGGCAACCTGAACGAATGACGCGTTGGCAAGCAGATTGGCATGGGATAACGGCACCCCCTTGGGGCGACCGGTTGTCCCTGAAGTAAAGAGTATCAGGGCAGGTGCGGCAGCGGCAATTGGCACAGCAACCGGGGCAGAATGAGCCGTTTCTGGTAGCCGTGACAGGAGTACAATGCCGATATCAGCCAACGGATCATCGGTAACCGGGGTAAAGCCATGGCAGCCACTCTTCTCTCCGGGACTACGAGAAGCGAGCCGGATAATAAAGCGGGCAGCGGAGTCCTCAATAGCCACGCCGATTTCTTCGTCGGTAAGCCGGGGATTGAGCGGCACCGCCACCCCACCCGCCCCCATCACCGCCAACAGTGAGAGTGTCGATTCCTTACCATTGGGCAGAATCAGCACAACCCGGTCACCCGCACGACATCCGTTGCGGGCAAGAGTATGACCAATGGTACGGGCACCGGTCGCCACCTCGGCAAATGTAAGCAGTTCATCGGCTTCCGGGAGGATGAGAAACGGGGAGTTACCGAGACGCTCGGCCTGCCTGTCAAGCAATGTACCGATGGTATGGAGTGCTGAATGAGCCATAACGATCAATTCACCGTAAACCGCTGCCAGGGAGTGTTGCAGGGGGGGCCTGACGCATAATGCATGACAGCCGCTTTCACATCATAGACAACCGCAGATACCGTACGTAATGTCCCTTCGTGGCTGCATATCCGGTGAGTCCCGCCATGGTCTGCCAGAACCCCCTGAATTGATGTCAGTGACGCATTGTCGCCATTCCCCAGCAACTCACACATCCGTCGGGAGCGGTCATGACTGCTGTTGTGCTCGTGCTGATTACTCTGTTCCATAGGCAGATTGAGAAAGTGGTTGGTTCTCACCACAATCGGATTAATGAAATATTCACAGACAAAACGGGGATACAACTGTTCCAGAACAACTCCACCCTGGGGGGTTGCCACCATGATATTCCCCCCCACCAGCGGTTTTTTCATATATTCTGTGATGACAGTCACGGCAGACGCAAGGTCGCCACAGCTTCCAAGTATCTCCTCAACCAATACGCCTCGGGGCGTTTTGGTCAGCAATGCCTCGGCAAGGGGGACGTTATCGACAAAAGTAATAGCCACAGCAACCCCCTTTTCATTAATACCGCTGTTCAGCCCCCGTTCAAGGGGGGAAGCGTGCCCCCGAATGCCCCGGTAGCGATAGTTCCCCTGACCGCACACCACCTCTTCGACCCGACTCGAATCACACCAGAGATCCCGGTTTTTGAAAAGATACCTGCCATTGACGGCACCGAGAGTACACATGGCGGTTATTTGAGACCGGTACGTTTCAGATAACTCAAATCAAACAGCTCGCTAATCTCAAACTCCTTTTTCAGGACTTTGGATTCCCGCAGAAAGCTCTTAACCTGCTCCAGTGCGGCGATGTCTTTATCAGTAATGGCAAGGCTAAAATCGTAGCGTTTGGTGATTCTGGTGATGACCGGCAGCGGGAATTTGCTTTCGTCTGATATCGCCTTTTGTGCTGCAGCGTTATTTTTTCGATAGAAATCCACGGCACGTTTGGTGGCCCGGAGGAACGCTTCCACCAATTTCGGATTCTGTTTACCAAAATCATTGCGGGTCAGATAGACATTTACCGCCCGTTTAATCTTGGTAGAGTCGGCCAGTACCCGGCTCTTACCCTGCAACTCGATATTGGTGGTAATAGGTTCCCAGACGGCAATGGCATCAACATTCTTAGTTTCCAGGGCATGTGCCAGATCCGGTGCGGGAAGGTTGACCAATTGTACATCGCTCGCTTTCAGACCATTGTGGGCGAGCAGCAGAAACAGGAAATGATGGGCACTTGAACCGATCGGCAGACCGATCTTCTTCCCTTTCAGATCCTTCGGTGACTTGATGGGAGAATCAGGTGCAACGGAGACGGCATTGTGGGCAGGATCGAGCCCCGCGTTAGCGATAACTTTAAGGTCAATTCCGGCCGCACGTCCTGAAACCGGCGGCATATCACCGGTATGAATCAGATCAAGGCGACCACCCGACAAACCTTCAATCATGGGAGGCCCGGCCAGAAACAGGCTGTACTTGACCTTGACCCCCTCCTTGGCAAACTCCTCATCATAATACCCCTTGGCCTTGCCAAGCAGAATGATGGTGCTGGCTGCCTGATAACCGATATTAACCTCTTTAACCGCCTCCGGGGCGGCCACCGCCAGCGAGGCAACCAGAGCAACTGCTACCGTGAGAAATGCTATCAACTTTTTTTTCATGGGAAAAACTCCTTTTGTTTGATTATCTTCACACATCAAATTGCGTAGGCAAATGGTTTGGGACTCTGTTCAAAAAATTCCGCATATATTTCTTTCCTGATCTGCACAAAATCATAATCACTCCGGTCCCTGGGCCGAGACAGAGTCACCGGCACTATTTTCTTGATGGTGCCGGGACGGCTTGACATGACAACCACCCGATCTCCCAGATAAATCGCCTCATCAATGTCGTGGGTCACTAAAATCATGGTGGTTTTTTCCGCCTCCCAGATCCGCAGCACCTCCTGTTGCATATTGATGCGGGTGAAAGCGTCAAGGGCGCCAAACGGCTCATCCAGCAGCAGCACCTTGGGACGGTTCACCAGAGCTCGTGCAATACTGGCCCGCTGCTGCATGCCGCCGGACAGTTGATGGGGATAGGCACTTTCAAATCCGGCAAGCCCCACCAGTGCAATATGTTCGTCGACCAGGCGGCACTTTTCGACGTTTGTAGCATTACTCCGACAGCCAAAAGCAATATTGTCACGCACCGTAAGCCACGGAAGTAACCGGGCTTCCTGAAACACCATACCCCGATCCACCCCCGGTTTGTGGATGGCCTGACCACCAAGGGTTATTTCACCACTGCTTTGCGAATCCAGACCAACAATAATTCGTAGCAGCGTACTCTTGCCGCAGCCACTGGCACCAACGATACTAATGAACTCTCCCGGCGTAACCTGCAGGTTGATGTCGGTCAGTGCCTGTACCGTCTCCGAATTGATGGCAAACTGTTTAGAGAGTCCGGTTATTGAAAGTAACTGTTGAGTAAGTGAAGACATGAACCTGGTACCTCAGACATTCCATTTGAGAAGCCGTGATTCCACGGTACGAATGATATAATCGATCAACAGACCGGTAATACCGATGGAAAACACCCCCACCAGCATCACGTCGGCCTGTGACAGTTCACGGGCATACATGATCATGTACCCCACGCCGGAGGAGGCTGCGATCAGTTCGGCACCGACGACGCTCATCCAGGCAATACCGATGCCAATCCTGATGCCGGTGAAGATTGACGGCAGTGCAGAGGGCAGTATCACCTTGGTGAGCAGCATCCAGCGACTCTTTTCCAGAATGGTGGCAACTTCCAGATACTTTCGGTCGGTGCTTCGAATGCCCTGGATCACATTCAACAACACCGGCCAGAAGCTGCCGATGGCGATAACGGTTATTTTTGACGCTTCATCAATACCCATCCAGAGGATAAGAACCGGCACCCAGGCAATGATCGGAATGGGACGCAACAGACCCGTAACCAGTGCAACTGCCCGTTCGATACGGGGCGAAAGGCCGATCAGTATTCCTGAAATAAGTCCCAACACCGCCCCCACCGAGAACCCCTTAACGACACGCTCCAGGCTGATCAGGAGGTGCTTCAGCAGTTCACCGGAAACCGTCATTTCAACCACTACCTGCCAGATATCAGTCGGTGGTGGTAGTATTGTCGGCCTAATGAAACCTTTTCTGCTCAACACCTCCCAGACGACAAGCAGCATAACCGGCAGTGCCAACGGCAGGAGGAAAAAGCCCCACCGGTGTTCCGCACCTGCAGAGACCGCTTGTACCTGAGCGGTACAGCGTTCTTTCCCTTCGTTTCTGCTGTTTATATCGATAAATTCCATACTGACTAGGCCGCCGTAAGCCGGTCAAGATGGGTATAAAACGGGTGGGTGCGTTCTTCCTGTTCCTTTCTAAAACGCACCCCTTCGTTACGTATTGCTAACGGCTCTATTTCCCATACAGCAGCAAGATTCAATGATTCTTTCTCGTTAGTCTGACCGTAATACTCCAGAAACAGTGGGCCGGTGATATGATTTTTAATCGGCTTTCCAGTAATCTGAAACGACTGCCCCTGGCTATTTGAGAGAGCGATAGCCACTTTCCCGTCAAACCAGATACTACGGGTCAGATTCTTGTTGGTGAGAGATGATTCAAAATACTCAAGATAGAGCAGTGCCCCCTCACCGGTAGCCCGAAGCGGCACACCGGCAACGACATGGGGGGAGCCCTGGGCGTCTACCGTGGCCAATACCGCAGTGGTATCCTGCGATGCCAGTAATTCTCTGATTTCTTCTGATAAATGTGCACCCATATACTCTCCCCGCCTATAATAGTCGTGACAAATCGCTGTCAGGATGGTTGCCACAGCGACGATAGTCATCAAAATCAACACCAAGGTTGTACTTTACCCGCAGATCGTGCAGCCCTTGGGCTAGCTGAACGTAATATTCCAGTGAGGCGTTCTGCTGATCATGAAAATACGAACCGGGTCTCGGCACCCAGACAATAAACACGGTGGTCACTCCCCGTTCCGCCAGATACTCCGCCTCTTCCAGAGTCGCTTTCAGGGCATCATGTTCACTGGTGAAACCGTGGGGCTGTGCCAGTTCAGAGCCGGATACCAGCCCGGTTCCAACATTGCCCCGGCCAAAGATATCCACCGCTCGCACCAGACGGTTTTTCCATTCCTGATACCCCAACTTTGAGGCTTTACCGGGGCAGACCCAATTAAACACCCCTTCGTTCAGCACCTCAAGGTCGCTGGTATAACTCATGAGGCCGGTCTGTTCGTAGAGCCGGGCAAGCTGTTTTTCATTAAATGACGATGAAATCAGCTGACTCGGAAATTTCTTTGTGGTGAAGTTTTCACCAATAGCCTGAAGGGTTTCGATATAAAAATCCACCTCCTGATCAAACAGCTCCTTGCCTTTCAGTACTGAACCGGATGTCAGGCAGATGTTGGTAAAACGCCCCGGCTCTTTCAATGCTTCCCGGATGGTCTCGGAAATATCACCGGGATTGAGACGACTTGGCACCCCCAGTTCGCTTTTCTGCTGTTTGGTGTGGGTTACGATGTCACAAAATTTGCACCCTTCATCCTCAGCCCAGAAATGACAATAACTCGACTGAAACACATTCAGGCGTTGTGGCCGGGCACTGGCAATATGACTCATCGGTATGCCGGAACTGGTTTTCTTATCGTAGTAAAGCGGCTTGGGCCATAAATCGGTATATTCGACAAAACGCCCCTGATCCACCAAGGCAAATTTACCATCCACCAGATCAACCAGATAGGGATCCTGCTCCACGGGTGTAGGATCGGTCAGGATTGTCGTACCGTCACGGAGCAGCAGTGATTCGGGCAGATCCTTGATCTGACCATCCCGCGAGCCAAACAGATAGGGGCTCCGCATCTGATGTATGGAGTAATCAACAGCAGCGAGAGCCTTTTCCGTATAGTGTACCCCACGCCGCTGCACGTCGATCTTAAGGGCGATCAGACGGGGGAAATGGGGATACTTGGCAACGACTTCATCGAGAGAAAGTTCCGGTTTTCGTGTATGTTTCACCGTATGCGACATTACCAGTTATCCCCTTGTTCCGTTTGACTCCATTGCACGAATAAAAAAAGGCCGGACAGAAAGGAAAATTAATTCCATTGCGTCCGGCCTCCAGTTTTCTGGTCAACCATTATTATTTAAACTTTTACCACACGCGGCACAGGCAGTCAACAACTAAAATACCTTATCTATAAATTTTATATTTAATTCTTGACAAACAGCAGTCGTATTGATACTGTTTATCATACGCAAGGCTGACCAAAGGATCTGGAGGCCGGAATAGAATGGGATAACATCCACCTATCTATTCCGGCCTTTATTTTTTTAGCAAATGGAGGGGTAAATCATGGGTATTATTCTTGTGGGCGGTATGGACAGATTGGACGACCAATACCGGATGGAGGCACAACGGCACGGCATGGATATTCAGATATTCAGCCAGGATGACCGCACTATGTGCTCTAAAATACGCAAGGCCGAAGGTGTGGTCATCTTTACCAACATGATTTCGCATCAGGCACGTAACCGTGCCGTTAACGCCGCTAAAAACCAAGGAATACCTGTCATGTTACATCATTCGTGCGGTGTATGCAGTCTGCGGGAATGTCTGAATTGTCTGGAAATAATCGCACAATCAGCAACTCATCAGCATAAGAAGGCAAATGCCGTCAATTCACTTCTCAAGACAATGGCTCAGGAACGAGTGGCTGGTAAAAAAACTAAGCCGTAGTTTGATGAAACAGGAGATTATCGTGGTACAGAGAGAAATGACCTTGCGAACAATAGCGTCTTTCATGTTGGTATGTGCAACGGCAGACGGATCGCAGTACGTTACCTCACACGAGAAGGGGTGCCACATGAAACTGAATTTGACAGTTTCCTCGCCCGGGTATTTCAACATGAGTTCGACCATCTACAAGGGTATGGTCTTTATTGATCGTATCGAAAGCAGCAGAGATTTGATGTCGGAAAGAGAGTACCTGCGGAAAACGGGGACCACCTGATTGACCAAGGAGAGCATTATTGGTACATGAGTTTCCAACCGAAGCCACTCCGGCATAATAACAATATATATTATCTATAAATTTTATATAAAATCCGCAAAATGTGACGTCGTCTGAAAAAACAGGCCAATTTTTTTATCGCTTTCAGCAATGTGCTTTTGCAGCCAGTTGAGTAAGAAACTATTGGTTGCAATAACGCTGTAGACAGAAAAACCATCCTGAGTGATTTCCCTCTTTAAGGTATCAAGCCAGGCAACAAAACCGTCATGTTCTTTTTTATGCGCTATGTATTCAGGAAACTGATAGTGGATCATGATCTGTTCTTCATCAGTAAAATGATGTTCCATATATTCATCAAGAAACGTCAGCAAACTTGACAGTTCTTGACTCCCTTTATTACCCTTACAGGCGTGGAGAAAACTGTTGAATCGTTGCAGCAATTCCTTATGCTGTGAATCAAGAGCATCGAAGCCTATCGACATTTCTTTTTGCCATGTAATCGCCATATGCGTCTCCAACTTACACGCGGTATCTCATACAAAACTCTGATACGGGAGAGTCATACCAAACTTTTGAGGGAAATTTATTATCTTTGGCATGTTACCTCGAAAATACAGGCACTGCAACCAACTTGATAAAAACTGATAACCAGCAGCGTCAATGTTGTCTATTTTGCTGCAATCAATGCGGATTTCCCTCTGAGATCCTCTGCTTTCATAAGAAAGCTTCATAAGTGACTCAAAGTGCCTTGTTATACCGGCAAGCGTCCAATCACCATTCAGTTCTGTTGAAACCGTGTCTTTTCCCATAACAGGCTCCTAGTTTTCTTTTGAACAAAAGGCCCGGCACCGACGAAAAGTTCCTGCAACGCCGGGCCTCCCGTTTACTAACACTATCTGTTGACGACAGAATACTCTATCAAATGCTTGCCCCGGAACTGCGTACTTCGCCACTTTCTATGGCTAACAGAGTATCAGCCCATTTCATGGCCCATGCGCGCAAATCATTTTCGCTGAGCGGTGCAGGTACCTTTGATTCATTATGATTGAAGATAGTACTGGCCAACTGGCGGTATACCGTCGCCTGAGCCGAATCAGGAAATGCTTCAATAGTGGTTTTCCCCTGAAGCTCCGATTGGGTTACCGTGACTGATCGGGGAACATATTCAACAACTTTTGTTTTGGTATGTTCAACAAAATCATCAACGATCGCCTGGTGATATGTTGAGTTCATTGAGTTGGCGATGACGCCACCAAGCAGTGCTCCTCCGGTGTTTGAGTACTTCTGAATCCCCTTGAACAGATTGTTTGACGCATATACTGACATAAAATCAGATGACGTAACCGTAAAAGCATGCTCCGCCAAACCTTCGCGCAGTGTATCCAGAATAGTCGGTATATACCCACCGCCCCGCAAGGTAGTTGTCGAATCACTCTTTGGATCGCAGCCAAGCTGTAACACTTTCAGTCCGGAATCGGCAAGGGCAGCACTGATATTCGAAGTTGTTGTTGACTTCCCGATGCCACCTTTGCCGTAGATAGTAATAGTCTTTACTTTTTTTTGTGACATGTGGTCTCCCTATACATTAAAATTCGTACTGGGCACTGACAACCGTACCGCCTCCAAGACCAACTTTTGTCGGTGAACGTCTGTCGCCGGCATCGGTATAGGCGAGCACTAAACTAAGATTTTTATTAGCAAACCAGGCAGCATGGGCATTCCAATAATTATCATTTTTGAAATCATTAAATTGTGCACCCTGTTTATACTCGAAACCAAGAGCCACATTATCAAGGGGGAGAATGTCCACATTTCCGAAAAAAACAGTATCCCGTTTATCGTTAAAACCGAGAATGCCATTTACCTGACCGCGGGTTGAAAGAACCCCGGCAGAGAGTAATACCGGACGGGGCAGTTCAGGAATCAGCTTGGTAGCAACTGCATAGAAATCAAATCCATTATTGTCTTTGTCGTTACCCAACTTTGCCACATCAAAGTCAGTATGCTTATAGATCGTCCCGACCGAAACTGCCGGTACAAACTTGGTATCGAAACTGTTTTCTTCAAGAAGCAGAGCTTTTGCACCGATATTGCTCTTGTGAATATTCTGGCTCAATCCGCCCAGAGGCTGGTTCAAGGCAAACAGCTTGGAACCGATATTGACCGACTCATACCCGTATGAAAGCTCAACTCTTTTATAGAACGTATCGGCAACGCCAATCGTTGACCAATCCACATTTGCATCCTTAAGATTGACATACCAGGTACCAAACCGGGGCTTGGCAACTGTCCCCTGTCCATCGTCCTTGCTGAATGTGGCCGCCGTATAGGCCAACGGGTTGAACGCGACCCCACCCACACCTTCAAGGTTAACCAGTGGCACTCCACCATAGGCCAAACCGGTGGTTAACAGTGCCGACAGAGATGCAGCCGCCATAATTCTTGAGAACTTTTTCATAATTCTGCTCCTTTTATTGATAGTTTCGGGATACTCCCGTTGATCGTTTGATTACAGTTTTTAAATCTGTGCCAGTGCCTCTTCCAAATCGGCGATAATATCTTCCACATGTTCAATGCCTACCGACAGCCGGATAAAGTCCGGTGTTACACCGGTTGACAGCTGTTCTGCCGAGCTTAACTGCTGGTGCGTCGTTGATGCAGGATGAATTACCAATGATTTTGCATCACCGATATTTGCAAGGAGCGAGTGCAGCTTGAGAGCATTGATAAACTTTTTCCCCTCTTCTATGGAGCCCCCTTTGATACCAAAACCGATCAATGCACCAAACAACCCTTTGCTATGATATTTTTTGGCTAGTTCATGGGTGGGGCTGTCAGGCAGGCCGGGGTAATTGACCCAACCGACCTTCGGATGATTTTTCAGGTATGTTGCAACCGTGAGGGCATTGGTACTATGGCGTTCCATTCTAAGATGAAGTGTTTCCAGCCCCTGAAGAAAGAGGAAAGAGTTAAACGGAGACACCGCAGGCCCAAGGTCACGCAGAAGCGAGACTCGAACCTTGATGATATAGGCGATGTTCCCCAATGCTTCCCAAAAGTTGATACCATGGTAGGAGGGATCCGGCCCGGCAATTTCAGGGAATTTGCCATTGCCCCAGTTAAAAGTACCGCCATCAACAATGACGCCACCGATGGAAGTGCCATGTCCACCTATGAACTTGGTAGCCGAATGAACTACAATATCGGCACCATGTTTGAGCGGATTGACCAGATAAGGTGAAGGCGTGGTGTTATCAATAATAAGCGGAATGTTATGTTCGTGGGCTATGGCTGCTACTTTTTCAATATCCAGCGTATCAAGCTTCGGATTACCAACCGATTCAGCATAGAGCAATCTGGTATTGGCAGTAATAGCATCACGGAAACTTTCCGGGTCGGCAGGATCAACAAATTTCACCGTAATACCGAGCTGCGGCAGCGTATAGTGGAACAGATTGTACGTGCCGCCATAGAGACTGGCAGCGGAGACTATTTCATCACCGGCGTGGGCAATGGCCAGAATGGCAAGTGTGATGGCCGACTGACCGGAGGCCACTCCCAACGCAGCCACCCCCCCTTCAAGGGCGGCAACCCGCTGTTCAAAAACATCGGTGGTTGGGTTCATCAGCCGCGTGTAGATATTACCAAACTCCTGCAGGCCGAATAGACGTGCCGCGTGATCCGCATCGTTAAACAGATAGGATGTTGTTTGATAGATGGGAACCGCCCGTGAATTGGTGGTCGGATCCGGTTTTTGCCCTGCATGCAGTGCCAATGTTTCTGCTGTGTAGCTTCGTGGCTCGCTCATCTGAATCTCCTCCCGTTTGTTTGATAGGTGCTGAATTCCATAAAGAACCAAACGCAAAAAGGCCGAGGGAAATTCGCCCTCGGCCTCCAGTTTTCTGGTCAGCTCAATATGAATATAAAAACTATGTAAAAAGTAGATATATTAATTTACTGCATTTGTCAACAACATAATTACGTCACGATCAAAAGTAATGATCGTTTATTCAGGGAGGGTGATTTTAGATATTACCGGTTTACCCTTCTGAGAGCAGGGCCGTTAACTGATCGGTCAGCTCCCTGACCTCATCTGACGAGCGACGCCGGGGATACGCAATATCTACGGCTACCCGATAACGAATAGACGCTGGTTGGGGTGAAAAAACCACGACTTCGTCAGAAAGATACACCGCCTCTGCCACATCGTGAGTGACCAGAACAATGGTCTTCTTCGTTTTCTGCCACAACTGCAGCAGTTCCTCCTGTAACCGCTCCCGGGTCAGAGCATCCACGGCGGCAAACGGTTCATCCATCAGGATAATACGCGGCTCTACAGAGAGGGCCCGTGCCAGGGCCAATTTCTGACGCATTCCCCCCGATAGTTGGGATGGATACTTCTGCTCTGAACCGGTCAAACCGACCAGTGACAGATAATAATCCGCCGTCTTGTTTCGTTCATGACGGGCCACGCCACGCAGCTTGAGGGTAAAAAGAATGTTTCCTCTTACCGTCATCCAGGGAAATATGGCGTAATCCTGAAATATCATGGCAACATTATGGCGGGAGTTGTCACGGAAGAGACCATTTGAAAATGGCGAGAGAAAACGGAACTTTTTGAGGAAGGATCCCCGGTCACCAGCAGCAGTGGGTAATCCCCCCATCACCGGTGTATCATCAATCCTGACGTCACCTGTGGTCGGTGCCTGCAATCCGGCAAGAATTTCAAGGAACGTAGATTTACCACAACCGGACGGACCGATGATTGATACGAATGATCCATCCTCAATGGTGAGTGATATGGAGTCGAGTACCGGGAAGATCCTCCCTCCACCCCCTTGGCTCTCTGAACCAAAGGTTTTGCTGATCTGCCGTGCCTGTATCACCTTTTCACCTGTCGATCCGCCACACGGTAAGTTTTAATTCAATATATTTCAGGATCTCTGTCAGAAACCAACCGACAAAACCGAGCAACATCATATTGCGGTTGTAAACCGGGTTTTTCAGCTGACGATGGAGCCGACGGGCAAGTTCAAATACCCCCTTATAGCCAATGTAGGCCAACGCGGTGTGATAGATGGCATGGGTGGGGATGCCGAGCTTTGCAGCGGTACCATTGCCGTTGGCATGACCGAGGAACAGGTCAGGCTTGAGACGACGCAGCAGGTTTGCCTCTTCAAATGGTTGCACATTGGCAATATCAATGACGTAATCCCCGCTTGACGACTCCGCTAGTTTGGCATACTCAACTTCGGCAAAATGATCGTGGTGGAACGAGCGGATACCCACCACGGTAAAGCCGATCTCTTCCAGTAAACGTGCCGTTGCCAGTGCCCGGAATTCACCGGCACTGATAAACACCTTTTTCCCCTCAAAGAGCGGCCTGAATTGGGCAAGTGCCTCCTTCAGTTCCTTTTCCTCCCGCTCAATGATCACCTGAGCTTCCTCCTCTCGGCCAAAACGGGCCGCCACATCCCGCAGCCAGAGGCCGGTATTCTCAATACCGATCGGCATATGCTGAATCAGCGATGCCACACCGAATCGTTCTTCAAGATAGGAAAGAAAATAATCATCATGGGTCGGACAGGTACTGATGGAAAGTGCCGCCTGGGTGGCCGTTACCATGCTTTCAGGATGGGCGAACACCGGGAAAATAGTGACCTCAAGGGCAAGAGATTTCAGGAGCCGCTCAAGTTCCAGTTCATCAATTCTGCCCATGGAAGAAACATTCATCAGATTAACCGTATTCGGTAACCGGGTGAGCCCCTTAAACGGCAGCAGACCATCCCCGGCATCCACCTGCTCGCCCCGTCGCAGCAGCGTGCGTCCAATACCGTGATACACCGCATCATAGGCAGTGGCCCAGATTTTGGTTTTAAATCCTTCGCAGTGAATCGGCAGTAGCCGGGCGTTGACTTCGGGCTGAATCTGGTAAATGACGGTGTCAATATCATCACCGATGATGCCGGGCACACAACCGGACACCACCGTGATACTGAACGGTTTATAGCGTCTGTCAGCTTCAATAATGGCCTGTGCCAGCTTGCTTTCACCTCCGATAATCACATCGGTCTCGTTCAGTGCGGTAGAAAGCCAGACCCCGTCCTTCGGCTTACCCTGACGTATGCCACTGCCGAAACGCACATTGGCATTTTGGGAATGGGTACAACTGCCGCACCCGATGGCACTGTGCTGTAAGACGACGTTGTCCGGCAGCGTATTGAGCATGGCAAGGGCGGGCAATAGCAAGCAGATAGAACCTTGGGTAAAGGCGCGGTCACCATCGTTGTGCAGACAGGATTTTTTACCTTTGGCACCCGCCATTTCACAAATGGTACTGCCGTGGGCGATGCACGCATTAAGGCGGTCTTCACGTTTCGGAGCGGTTTTCAGATCGATATGACTCATTGGCAGTGCGGTTCCTTTCTCATTTCAATTTCTCCAGCGCAACAGATGCCGTTCCAGTCGTTCCGTTCCCCAGGTCAGTGCGGTCACCACAAGGCTGATAAAAATAATACCCACGATAACTCGCTGATAATCGGCAAAATCGGCAAAGTTTTTGATATACCAGCCGATACCCGAATTGGCACCGATAAGTTCGGCAGCGGCCAACAGTACAAAGGCAAAGACCAGTGCAAGGGTAGCCCCGGTGCAGATGGACGGCATGGCACCCGGCAGGATGACCCGAAACAGCAGGGTACGTTCCTTCAGATTAAGCACCCGTGCCGAATCCAGCAACCCATGGGGGATACTGAATACCCCGTTGATTGTGTTAATAAAAATCGGCCAGAACGCCCCGATAAATATCACAAAGATCGAAGCAGCCCGAAATGAGGGGAGCAGGGCGATGGCATAGGGGATATATACAATCGGCGGTATGGGCCCGAGCACCTTGGTGAGCGGATTAACCGCCCGGTACAGGCGGGTTCGCCATCCCACCAGCAAACCAAGGGGCAAGGCAGTTGCCAGTGCCAGCAGATACCCGCTCACCAGAAGAATCAGTGAATTTACCAACCCTTTGAGCATATCCGGCAGTTCGGCCACAAACAGCCGCAATACCAGTTCCGGCTTGGGAAAGAGCATCTTGTCAAGAACGATAAAACGGCTGGTGGCCAGGTACCAGAAGAGCAGGACGGTAAAAAGAATGGCACTGACATCGCTGACACCCCGCCGGGCATCCTCACTTTTCGTTACAGCGTATCTAATTTGGGTGATTACCTCAATACTGCCCGCAAGAGCCAGCAGATACCGGGGGAGCTCATCCGCTGACGGCCAGAGAAGAGCTGTCAGCAGAGCGATTAACAAAAAATGTGACGCGGTAACTATCCGTTTCATGACACATCCTAATGGGACTTGATATGCAGTGACGGGTCGCCACCCTTGAATTCTTTTTCCAGGGTTTTCCAGAGTTTTTCCTTTGGCTCTTTCTTTTGCAGTGTTGCCAGTGCATTGGCATACAGCTTGACATTGATATGCTTATCGATAGATTCATTTGAGGAGACATAATCAATCTTTTTCATGAAATCCCAGAATTGTAGCACTGATTTCCGATGGGGGTCAGGACTGACCAGCAGATGACCGCCATAGATATCGGTCAGCAGATCGCCCTTGTCTATCTGCACATACTTCGCTACCACGTCCACCGTGCCGTTTTTGTCCGTCAGATAGAACCGATAGGCTTTCAACAGAGCTACCAGAAAATGTTCAAAGTCGTCCTGACGTTCCTTGAGAGTTGACGCCAGGGCCACCTGGCGGCAGCAGGTATGTCCTTTGATAACTTCACCGGAATATTTCACAACTTTGAGCCCCTGCTTCTCAGCCAGGGTGAAATAGGGGATCCAGACCAGACCGGCATCCAGACTGCCCTTCTTGACCCCTTCCAGTACCGCCGCCGGAGAGTCGAACTCCTTGATGGTCAGATCCTTTTTCCAATCCACACCCGCTTCATGTAAAGCCGCCCGAAACACCACATCACCGGTGGCCAGTCGTACCGCACCAATGGTGGCACCCCGGAAATTTTTCAGATCCTTGAAACGTTCGGCGTTCTCCGGCTTGGCAACCAGCCCGTGCCCCTCCCCCATCTGCCCGCCGAAGATCGTAAAGTCAGCCCCTTTGGCAATAAATGCCAACGGTGCAGACGTTCCAAATGAACCGGCATCGAGTTTCCCCGATTTGATGGCGGTCAACCCCTCGCCCGAATTGGTGAAGCGGGCCAGTTCCACATCAAGCCCTTCCTGCTGAAAATACCCCTTCTCTTTGGCAACGAAGTACAGTAAATGCCCTGACGTCGGGAGATAGCCGACTTTCAGCTTTGTGAGATCCGTCCCATGGGCCACGCCGACAAGCATCAATGCCAGCAACATAAACAGTGTAAAAATACGTTTCATGGTGACACTCCTCTAATTGTTCTTTTTGAAAAAAGTCTGCATATCTTTATAGATCTTATCCTTTGGATTCTTTTTGATAACCGAATCGAGGGCACTTTTGTACAACTCGGTGTTGATATGGCTATCAATCGGGTAATCCTGGGGGATATATCCGGCATCCCGAATGTGCTGCCAGAAATCGAGTATTCCTTTGCGGAGCGGGTCAGGATTTGATTCGGCAACTTTTTTGACATACGTTTCGTTACGTACGATATCTTCATCGATTTTCAGTGATTTGGTGTAAATCTGCACCGTTTCTTCCTCGTTGGTCTTGTAGAACCGGTAGGCACGAATCAGTGCGGTAAGGAACTTTTTGTAGGTTTCCGGGTCGGCTTTTACCTTGTCGGTATGGGCAAAAATCCGGCAGCAGGTGTAATTGGGGTAAAATTCCGAAACGTAGTGGGCCACCTTGAGACCGCTGTTTTTCTCGGCAAGGGAGAAATGGGGCGGCCAGACCAACCCGGCATCAACGGCTCCTTTTTTGACCGCTTCAACCACTGCGGCGGCAGAGCCAAATTCAGTGAAGGTGACATCTTTTTTGTAATCAATGCCGGCCTTTTTCAACGCACCTTTAAAGACCACATCGCCGGTAGAAAGTTTCACCAGGCCGATCTTTTTCCCCTTATATACCTTGAGATCCTTACCCGAAAGCTCTGCCAATCGTTCCGGTCTGGTAATTATCGCCTGGCCGCCAATCATCATGCCGCCGATAAAGGTAAAATCACTGCCTTTACTGATAAAGAGCAGCGGAGCGGTAGTGCCAAAGGTACCGACGTCGAGTTTTCCGGCATTAACGGCAGCAACCCCCTCGGCGGCACTGGCAAACTGGAACAGCTCAACATCAACCCCCTCTTCTTTAAAATACCCCTTTTCCTTGGCAACAAAATAGAGACCATGGGCCGGCTCAGGGACATAGCCAACCCGTAGTTTGGGGAGTTGTGCCGCCATGGCACCCGCCCCAAGGGACAGCAACAACAGAGTCAACAAGACAATTTTCTTCATACATTCTCCTCCTTATGGTTTTGCTGCAGATGCAGGGCAGCAGTTTGGTGTGCAGATCGCCTTGCTGAAAAGCTCTTGCAGAACAGCATCGGTTTCCCCCAGCAACAGACGATCAAGGGCATCGCAATAAATTTCCTCATAGACATGACGGGCGAGAAAATCCCGTTTCATCGTGGCATGCTGTAGACCCAGTGAATGCCAGATTCGCTCAAGCCTCCAGTAATCGGGGTTGGGATCAAAAGTGATTCTTGTCTCCGGGAGCGGAGTGGCGACCTGTTGATACTCCGTATGATAGGCCCTGATAAGTGCCGCTGTGAGCTGGATCAGTGTGCCTTTTTCGGAAAACGGCCAATCGGCAGCTATCAGTACAACGACACCATCGTGTTGTTCAGTGGGCAGCGATATACCGCCATGCTTCTGCTGCGACAGGTTACCGGCTTCCGGCGTACCTCCACCGGCAATAATCCGAAATCCCTTCCCACCGGCAATGGCTCGTAACGTGTCAGCAACGCCAAAAGCTCCCACATCCACCGCACCCGCTGCAAGGGCGGCCAGTCCGGCAGCGGAACTCTCGAACCTGACCAGTTTCACCTGCAGACCCTCTTCACTGAAATGACCATGGGTAGCGGCAGTGCGGCAGAGTCTGCTCCCGGGAACGTCCAGATAACCAAAGCGGAGCACTGCTCCGGGTGCTGTACCCCCGTGTGCGGTAGTAACACTGAGCAGGGCGGCAAAAAGTATCAAAACCGCGAGAATATTCACCCGGCACCGGTTCAAATGCCTTCTCCCAGAGGACGCACGGTCTGCCCGCCATCAAGTTCGTGGAGAATATTCTCATGGAGTACGGTCACCAATTGATCACGCAATTCAAGAAACTGTTTCTCATGGTATAATTCCTGCCGAATCCGCGGTCGGGGAAGATTGACCTCAAAGGCACCTTTAATACTGCCCGGATTAAGTCCAAGAACAACAATCCGGTTGGCCAGCAGAATGGCCTCCTCAACGTCATGGGTGACAAAGAAAACCGTCTTCCGTTCCCCTTCTTTTTGTTGCCACAACTGGAGCAGCATATCCTGAAGCCGGGCACGGGTAATGGCATCAAGGGCACCAAAGGGCTCATCCATCAAGAGAACAGGAGCATTGACGGCAAAGGCCCGGGCAATGGCCACCCGCTGTCGCATACCTCCCGACATCTGACCCGGAAGCTTGGCAAAGGACGTACCGAGACCAACCATCTCCAGATACCCCTGGGCCGCCTCGTGGTAGTCACTCTTTTTCTTGCCGGGAAATGCCTGCTGTAAAGCCAGAATGATATTCTGCCCGGCGGTCATCCAGGGAAACAAGGAATAGTCCTGAAACACCACGCCTCGATCAAGGCCGGGGCCGGTTATTTCGCTCCCCCCGATGGTTATCTCTCCGCTTGACGGTCGGGCAAGTCCGGCCAAAAGTCGTAACAGCGTGCTTTTTCCACATCCGGAAGGGCCAAGTAGACAGACAAAATCCCCCGCTTCTGCGGTAAAGATAATATCTTTCAGCACCCGTGCAGTGCCATAGAAATAGCTGACGTTATTTAGAACGACTTCATGCACTCTCTTCTCTCCATCACGCAGATCGTTGATTTCAGCACAAAAAAAAGGTCAAGACACAACGGTTGTTGACCGCTGTGTCTTGACCTCCAGTTATCTGGTCAGTCGAAATTTCCCTTAAGGCATACCTAAAAACGTAGTACCATATTGACGTTTGTCACACTAACACTTTTACAAAAAACAAACAACTATAAAACCTCTATTATTTATATTTTATTTATTTTATGAGACAACTACCGCAGACAACCGCTCTGAATCACTAGGCCAACGACCGTATTCCCGTGCGGCTGCCATCAAGGCATGGATATTTTCTCTCGGCGTATTGATCGGTAACGCACATCCCAAACCAAGTATGAACCCCTTCGGACTGCCGACCCCCTTTTGCAAACACTCAATGACATTGCGCCTCACATCTTCCGGCGTGCCGAGGGCCATGGTTGTCGTAGGACGGATATTTCCGACCAATGCGACCCGGTCACCCACCGCCTCCCGTGCATCGCCAAGATCAACCTCGTCATCAAGACTCAGGGTGCCGGCACCACTCTCCACCATGTCAT
Source organism: uncultured Geobacteraceae bacterium (assembly GCA_903876875.1). Lineage (GTDB taxonomy): Bacteria > Desulfobacterota > Desulfuromonadia > Geobacterales > Pseudopelobacteraceae > JACRCG01. The sequence goes on along the minus strand of CAIRBT010000155.1, from coordinate 11,012 downwards.
GCCAGATGCGGGAACTGTTACCACAGATGTGGAGGGATGGTGCAGAGCCGGAAAGATTTTTGATAACGGTGATAAGTTCTTTCAGGTAGGGGAGTACAAATTCCTGAAACTGCCCCCGACTGATCAGCGTTCCCGATGCCACCGGCTCCGCAATGCCGATCCGCCCTCCCCGTTTCATGACCTCAGTAACAAATGGAATGGTGCTGTCGGTCGCAAAACGCATCAGGCGATGGACAAATTCCGGATTTCGGCGAAGATCACGCATCAGATGTTCGGTTCCGCGCAATCCTGACGCCGTGGTAAAGGGACCGGCCGTGGTCAGGGAGACCAGCACCTGTTCCCCCACCTCCCGCAAAACCGTTTCCGTCGCCTCCAGAAACAGCGGCAAGCGCCCCTGACGAAGCGGATCGGGAATTATCAAACGATCAAGATCCTCCGGTTTCGTAAGGGCCGTCTCCACTACATAGGCCGTATCATCGGGAAAGGCCAGTCGACTCCCCGCTGCTTCGGCAATACCGGTCAAACCGGGGCCGGTATTAATCATATCCATCCCGTACTCCCGCCAGGCGGTGAGTTGTCCCTGTGCCAGCAGATGTGCAGAGTTCTGGTACTCGCCGACGGTGACGTTGATCGTCCGGGAAGCCTGGTCACTCAGGAGCATAAACACCGGGATACGGTCATAGGGCTGCCCGGTCAACGCAGCAACTACCCGCTCCTTTGCGGTCATACATTCAAAAAATTTTCCGGCCATGGCACCTGCTCCTTTCCATGCTAAAATTTCATTGCTTCGACAAAAGCCCGCTCAAAACACGGATTGGCTGCAAGCTCCACCGTTGTCACTCGGGAGACCACAGATGCCAGTTCTGCTCGAAGCGTGCGATTAACAAGAAGCATTTCACCGCCGCTGCGCGAGGTATTGCCAAGAAAGGAAACTTTTCCGACAGCCTCGGGCGGCAAAAGTCCCAACGTCAGTAGACTCTCTTCACTCAAATGATAGCCAAATGAACCGGCAATCAGAACCCGATCCAATTTTGAAGGAGAAACAGCCGCACTTTCGAGGAGCAGCTCAATGCCTGCACGAATAGCTCCTTTGGCAAGCTGAACCTGTCGGATGTCCTTCTGAGTCAGAGTAACCCCCGGCGAGACACGAAAAGCACGCCCCGCTCCCTCCCCCTCAAGCCGTTCCACCAATGTGGAAAGAGCAGCTGCCGGAACGGTAAAACGCCCGCTCGGGCCGATAAGGCCCTGTTGTAGAAGCAGGGCGACCAGATCCATTAACCCACTGCCGCAGATTCCCCGTGGCTCTGCGGCACTGATGACACCGATTTCCAGGGTACCGTCCCCGTTAAGAGAAACACGCTCGATGGCACCGGAAGCCGCCCGCATACCGGAGGATATATTCATCCCTTCAAAAGCGGGACCGGCGGCGGTCGCCGAGGCGGTTAACAGACCGTCTACAGCCACTACCAGTTCACCATTGGTACCGATGTCAATAAACAGTGATACGCCGGAAAGAGCGGCAAGATCGGCAGCCAGGATCCCCACACTGATATCAGCCCCGACATACGCTGAGATTATCTCTGGCAGATAGACGATACCGTTCGGAGCGATCTGCAGAGAGATGTCTGTCGCAGGGAGGTGATTACCCCCCCGGATTGTTGGAGTGAAGGGAATTTTGCCAAGCGGTTCCGGGTCAACGCCCACAGCAAGATGCACCATGCAGGTATTGCCACTGAAAATGGCTTCAAATATCCGGGATGGGGCAATACCGGCCTCTCCGCAGACTTCTGTAGTCATGCGGTTCAAAACTGCCATCAGTTCACTTTGCAACTGTGCAAGCCCGTCCGGATTGGAAGCAAAGCGTATCCGCGACAATACATCCTGGGCATGGAGACTTTGGGGATTCAGTGCTGAAGCGGTTGCCACCTCTGTGCCACTGTTCAAATCTATCAGTGCTCCCACCAGAGTGGTCGTTCCGATGTCAAAGACAATACCAAAGAGAGATAAACGAGTATCACCCGACTCTTCGGCGAGAGCGAAATCCCCGGCCCATACGGTGGTCATCGAGCGTTCCGGATGGAATTGTGTGGTAATGTGGGGAAGCAGCGGCACGAACCGGGACAGACCGGCGTCAATGGCAACCAGTCCCTTCTCGCCACGTACGGGAACGGTTACGGTCACATCACCGGTTACATCGGCATGGCACGCAAGTACCCGGGCGGTTTTCCCGTCAAGCGGTGTGGCCGGTTCGTGGAGTACCAGATGTAGCAACTCATCAACCGGGACCAGCACGGCACATTTACCGCACTGCCCCGCACCGTTACACGGAGCCTCAATCAGTACCCCAGCCGAGCGGGCAGCCTCAAGAATAGTCGTGCCAACCCCGACCTCAACAACTCTGCCGCCGGGTAAAAAGTGTACCATACTCATATGCCAGCACCCCTGACGCCTTCTTTCACCGTATCGGTCATGGCCCGGATTGTGGCAAGGGAGGTGGAGGTACTGAGACCACAGGCGGGTGAAATAATATCAATGCCTTCCCGCACCAGCGTCGTAGTCCGCTGGGCGACCTTTTCCGGGTCGCCACTTTCCAGAAGAATGGTGCTCAGATTCCCCATGGTTGTCAACTGGGGGTATTCTTGTTTCAGGAGTTTCAGATTCACAAAGGCGTCAGTACTGATGGCGTCCGAGTGAAGGAGCGGAATCGATCCCTTGACCGCCTTCATCTCTCCACAAATATGCACCAGCACCGGGACTCCGGAAGCATGGATTCCGTCGATGATCCTGTTCAGATAGGTCACGGCATATTCATCGAACATACGGGGACCAAGTATTTCACCGGTCGCGGTCGGATCGCCGATGCAGATTGCCGTTGCTCCGCTGTCAACCAGAATACGGGCAAAACCGATGAGAAAAGAGCTGACATAGTCAAGCAGACGATGGGCCGAATCCCTGTCTTTACGCAACTCTTTCAAAAACTGCAGCGGATCGACCACTGAGGCAGCGGTACTGATCGGACCGGTCAGACTGCCGATAACCGGCTGTTCCGGGTTATGCCGAACCAGGAGTTCGGCAGCACCGGCCACCTCAGAAATACGCCCGACGCGCAGAAGAGAGCTGATATCTTTGAAAACAACATCTTTGGCCGATGGATACAGTTCCCGGGCAATTTTTGGTTCACAGGCACGGGAGCCAAAATCGATCACACTACCGAGCACTTCTGCCTCAACAGTCATACAAAACGGAATACCCATATTTTCAAAACCGGTTTCAGTATGAATACCAGTAGCAAGATCAGCCATCCGGGCCGCTTCAAAATGTGCCTCCGGCAGGGTATGACCGGTCTTGTTCATGACATCCACAATGGCCGAATTCATCATACCGCCGGTACAGATTACCGGGGGACGATCAACCGTTTTCTTCGCCAGCGTATCGAGCAATCTCTCTTTTGGACTTGCGTCATTCATAGTATGCCCCCTGAAAGTACTTCCGGCTTGAGCGGCCAGCCAATCTCTCTGACTGCATCCATCATTGCCTGAATGTTGGCAGCGGGGGTTTCGGTCGGCAGGCTGCAGCCGGACGCGACGATATACCCTTTCGGACTGGTGCCCGCCTGCGAAATGCAGTTGAACACCGCCCGACGCACATCTGCAGGAGCCCCCTGAAGCATAATCTCCGACGGGTGGATATTGCCCATGAGACGCACCCGCCCCCCCACCGTCGCCACGGCACCGGCAAGACTGGCATCGTTATCGATACTGAGACAACCGGCACCGGCATCAACCATGTCATGCCAGATCTTGTCGGTTTTACCGCAGATATGCAGGGTCACACTGCGCCCCTGATCATGAATAAAAGTAATCAGACGCTTCAGGTAGGGCAATGAAAATTCCCTGAATTGCCGGGGTCCAATGACCGTGCTGGAAGACATCGGATCGGTCAGGCTCGGCGTACAGCCGGTCGCCATAATGGCGGCGGCGTACCGAATGGCCGACTCAAGGGCAACCTCACACAGTTGATGCACCGCTGCCGGGTTTTTCAGTATCAGCCGTGCCAGATTTTCCGCCCCGATTAAAAAAGAGGCGGTAGTGAAGGGGCAGGTAACCGCACCGGTGACCGGCACCTCAGAGCCGACTTCTGCAATAACCCGTTGCATGGCCTCCAGGTGTGATGGCAGATTACCGTCCCGTTCCGGGGTTACCGGCTGCAATCGGGAAATATTCTCCACCGACGGGATCGCCGGCACCGAAAGATAGGCGGTTTCATCTTCCGGATAGTGGACTCCGGCTCCCATGGCCTCTGCCAGAGTGTAGAGGTCGGTAAACACCCGTATGACGTCATAGCCAAATCTGCGGTACGCGGCTGTCTGGGCCTCGGCAATAAGCCGACCGTTACCACGAAAATGGGAAATTTTTGCACCGATAACCCGCGCAGCACCGTTCCCCACGATAGGTACACAGGGAAGCCGGTCAATAGCGTCACCCCGCCCGTAGGCGGCGAACCGTTCCAGTGATGTCATACCCACACCCGCCATCAGGCGTTCCCCACAAGTTCCCGGGCAACCTTCACCGCTTCCGCTGCATTAACCGCATAGCCATCGGCACCAATACGCTTGGCAAAACCGGTCGAGATGGGACCACCCCCCACCATTACCTTTACCCCCCCCCGAAGATCAGCTTCCTCCAGCAACCTGACCACGGTACCCATGCCGTCCATGGTGGTGGTCATCAGTGTGGACAGTGCGATTATATCGGCCTTCGACTCACGCGCCGTATCCACAAAACGTTGAGGTGTCACGTCACGTCCCAAATCGATGACCTTGAATCCACCCGATTCGAGCATGATACGCACCATATTCTTGCCAATATCGTGGGTATCCCCTTCAATCACGCCGATGACCACAGTCCCCCTGCTCTCGGTAGTTCTTTTCAGATGGGGCTTGAGTACCTCCAGACCGGCATACATGGCATCGGAGCACATCAGTAATTCAGGAATAAAATATTCTTCATCCTCAAAGAGCTGCCCGGCCCGTTCCATACCGTGGGAAAGCCCCTGCTGAATAGCATCATAGGCATCAATATCCGCAGCAAGTGCAGCCTCAGATCCTGTTATCACTCTCTCTTCATCCATCTCTACAACCGCATTCGATAACTCTTCAAACAATGCTTCCGGTGTCAATACACTCATCTGCGCAGCTCCGTGAAATGTAGTATTACTTTCCCCAGGTAATTCCTCTGAATTCTTTTGCAAAGAGTCTCTTCTCGGGATTTTCCCTGATATTTTTCAGTGCAACAAGATCGTCTGCCAGTGACAGCAGCCCCTGTTCCTGGATTGTGGTAGTAAAATGGAGGTGACTGATAACCTGTTTGACAGTATGGTCAGGAATACCGGTATATCTCTTGGCAATTTCAGTCACCACTGTCCCCTGTGGATCCTTGAGAATAATGGAGTTTGCTTCCTGGATCGCTGCAACAAAACGCTTCAAAGCTACGGGATTCTCTGTCAGATATCCGGTGCGGGCTGTGATGACCCGACACGGCACCTGAGAAGCCGTGTCACAGAAGAATAGAGAAAACCCTTTTCTTTCAGCACTACTGACATACGGTTCTTCCAGAATTGCCCCGTCAATCTTTCCCGTTTCCAGGGCTACCAGTGCCTGTCCTCTGGCCAGAGTTTCCAGCACAAACTCCGCTCCGGCGTTTTTTGCTCTCTTTTGGTAGGCGATAACCCCTTCGCAGGTTGCCGAGGTACCTGCAATGTGCTTACCTTTCAAATCCCTCCAGCTCGTAAGGTGTGACTTCTTTCCGGCAACCAGCACCCAACTGCAGGGTGATTTAACCTGTGAGATAATTTTGAGAGGAGCACCATTGCCAATGGCAGATATGCCGACGGACGGGCAGGACCAGAACAGATCTGCTCTTCCGGTGACAACCGCATCAAGAGAAGCCGATTGATCCCTGGTTTCACTGATGGTAACAGCGACACCATGTTTTTTGAAAAGACCAAGAGCATCTGCAACATACAGATTAACATGGTTGAGAGACTTGGCATCCGAGACGATAATTGTGCCCGGTGCATCTGCCTTGCTCGAAACTGCCCCACCGCACAGACCTACAGAAACCGTTAGTAAGATGCCGAGCACGAATGTACATCTGCGCACTATCCCCATGTTCATTCCTTTGTAACAGCAGGCTGTAAAACGCAAAAAGAGGCCAAGGGGCATTGTCCCTTGACCTCTGGTTTTCCAGTCAGTCATGTGATATTATTTATATAGATTTTATATAGTATGTACCAGCGTAATGTCAAGAATATTTACGTCGAATTACCTTTGGTTGAAGGTGTTCCGGAGGAATTACCGTAAAACTTGCGCGTTATTGCCGCCTATCTGGGGCATTGATACTTCAAAATACCGATACTTTACAATTGACAAAAGATATCAACCGTAGTCTAATAGCCATGTGGTCAGTGGTGGGAGGAGTTCCCCCACGTTAAAAACTGAAGACTCCATGATGAATGTTGTGGTGGGAGGAGTTCCCCCACGTTAAAAACTGAAGACTCCACACAGAATGGACCACCGAAGCCCCCTTTTACCCAGAGGGGGTTTTTGTTTATCACGCGTAAGGTGACTCTATGCACTTAAAAAAGCTCGATATATCCTTCTACATCGAGAACACTCATCTTGTTGAGGTACTGGATTACGTGGATGGAAAATGGCTACAGAATAAAACCAGGGGATACGGTATTGTCATAATTAGAGTCGGCAATCTAACTTTTGGTATCCCATTACGCTCTCGTATAAGACACGATGCGTCGTACGTTGTTGTCAGAAGCAATATGCCAGGCGTAAAGGGAAAGGGGTTGGATTTTTCTAAGGCCGTTCTACTTGCAAAGCCCACGTATATATCCTCCTCTCCGTTTAGAATACCAGATTCCGAACATGTTAAATTGAGAGAAAAAGAAAATCACATCCAAATGAAATTTGAAAAATACGTCAATCAATATATTAGTGCGACGCAGTTAAACCACGCCAACATACTGAGTAGATTCGAGTTTCGCACCAGCACACTCATAAATTATCACAAAGAACTTGGCATAGACATAAAAGGAGCACCCTGATGCCCTGGGACCCCGAGCAATATCATAAATTCCGCGCTGAGCGCTTCGCACCGTTTGATGATCTCCTTACCCTGATCCACATCCATCAAGAGATGACGGTTGTTGACTTGGGGTGCGGCACGGGAGAATTGAGCCGCCGACTGGCTGATCGTCTGCCGGGAGCCCATGTGCTTGGCCTGGACAGCTCCTCCACCATGCTGGAAAAAGCCCGGTTACAGCAGTCTCACAACCTGGACTTTTCCCAGGGCTCCCTTGAAGGGGCGACCGGCATGTGGGATCTGGTCTTTTCCCATGCCGCAATTCACTGGGTAGATGACCACCATTCCCTGATTCCCCGACTGTTTTCGTTGGTTACTCCGGGAGGGCAGCTGGCGGTGCAGACTCCGGCAAACCACAAACACCCGGCCCATGTCGCCATCATTGACACCGCCCTCCAGGAGCCGTTCAGGTCGGTACTCGACGGATGGTTCCGCACATCCCCTGTACTGGAGATTGACAGCTACGCCGAACTGCTCCATACTTCCGGTGGTAGTGAAATAACCGTGTACGAAAAAGTCTACCCCACGGTCATGCCAGATGCGGAAGCGGTTGCCGAATGGACATCCGGCACCACACTGGTTCCGTACTTCGAACGTCTGCCACAGGAGTTGCACGAAAGTTTTCTAGCGTGCTACAAAGAAAAACTACGCCGTATCTGGCCATCCGGCCCGGTATACTACACGTTCCGGCGCATTCTTTTTTCAGCCTGCAAAGGCAAGTAATGAAGGCAGCGCACTCCCTTCTCCTCTCAAATAGTCAACGCACATTACGGAGAATATATGAAAAAATCACTCGGAGCAAAAACCCTCCTCTTTCCCACACCGGTTCTCATGGTCGGCAGCTATGACCGGGAGGGCAAACCAAACCTGATGAATGCCGCCTGGGGTGGCCTCTGCTGTTCCGATCCCCCCTGCGTCACCGTATCCCTCCGTAAGGCTCGCCATTCCTATGATGCCATTTTAGAGCGGCAGGCGTTCACTGTTGGCATTGCCTGCGAAGGGAAAATGGCCGAAGCAGATTACTGCGGCATTGCGTCTGGGAGCTCCGTTGACAAGTTTGCCGCCGCAGGATTGACTCCGGTACGGAGCGAACTGGTCGATGCCCCCTACGCCGAAGAATTCCCGGTGGTATTGGAATGTCGCCTCGTGCAGACCGTCGAACTTGGTATCCACACCCAATTCATCGGTGAAATTATCGATGTCAAAGGTGACCAGGCGGCCTGTGGTGAGGACGGCCTGCTCGACATCATGAAGATCAGGCCGCTGGTGTACGACCCATCGCACAAAGGGTATCACGGTGTGGGATCCCTGTTGGGCAAAGCATTTTCTGTCGGGAAGGGATTTTTAAAATGAATACATCCACCTGCCATTCAACACGCAAGATAACCTGGTCAGCGCGCATCTCGAAACCATGAAGATCAACGAAATCCTCATCCACCTTCACAACAGTGTTGATGCCTTCACCCTGAAATCTCGCCATATCGAAGAGATTCGCCACGCCCTGCCCGATGTACGCCTCACCGTCGCAGCAGATAACAGTGACTTCATGGAGCGGCTCCCCGCAGCCGAATGTGCCCTGGTGTGGATATTCAAACCCGAGTGGTATGCACGGGCAGAGCGGCTCAAGGCGGTTTTCACCCCCGCTGCAGGCCGTGACTGGGTTGCAGCCGATCCCACCGGGCGGGTACCAACATTCCATGGCAGTTTTCACGGTCGTATTATGCGGGAAAGTCTGCTCTCCATGATGCTCTTTTTCAATCGTCGACTCAGAAATTCGCTGGCGGATCAGCAGGATCGTAAGTGGGGACGCCTTGAGTACAGCGAATGTACCGGACTGTTCAGTCAGAGAGTGTTGATCGTTGGTTTCGGTTCATTGGGAGTTTCGATGGCGGAGTTACTGAAGGCGTTTGGAGCTACAGTCATCGGAGTCAAGCGCAATCCGCAGCTTCCAGTGGGAAGCCACGTTGCCGACCGGGTCATCTCCTTTCACAACATAGAAGAGGAGTTGCCAAAAGCAGATCATGTGGTATTACTGCTTCCTGGTGGCACAGAAACCAATGAAATGTTCACCGCCCGTCATTTCAGCCTCATGAAACCCGGTGCCTGTATATACAATCTTGGCAGGGGCAACTGTTACCGGGAGGCCGACCTTGTGGACGCCCTTGACAATGGCACCCTGGCCGGTGCCGGACTGGATGTTTTTGCCGAAGAACCACTCCCTGCCGACTCACCGCTCTGGGAGAAGCAAAATGTCCTGATTACACCCCACTCCAGTGCCATAAGTCGTGAATATCTTGACCTCTTTATCGAAGAATGGCTCGGAATCTGTCGAACTGAGAAGTTGTACTCTTTACTAAAAAGCGGTGAAATATAATCCGGTCAGACGGAAGAGCAAATTACACGCAGATTATCCCTTTGCCCTCATCTTCTGCATAAATTCCGGCACTTTTTTCTTCGGTACTTTGCACAGCTGCTGCATCAGACTAAACGAAACATTCTGAAGGCCATAGTTGTTGCGGATGTCTTCTGTCATGCGAATCCAGAGATGAGCAGCCATCTCGGCATCTGCAAGTGCCCGGTGATGGACGCCATCCGTCTTCAGTTTTTTATAGCGTACCAGCGTTTCAAGCGTATGATTGGGTGCCTCCGGGTACAATCGTCGGGATGAGAGCAGAGAACAGGCGAATTCATTCTGGCGCTTATGGTTGATACGTTGCAACTCTGCATCAAGGAAGCGGGAATCGAAGGAGGCGTTATGGGCGACCAGAGGATGATTAGCAAGAAAGACCTTCAGTTGGTGCATTACTTCAGTGATGCCTGGTGCCGTGGCTAACATCCGGTTTGAAATACCGGTGTACTCTTCAATGAAACCGGGGATCCTCATTTCAGGATTCATCAGACTTTGAAACTGGTCCATAATCTGCCGGTTGGAGATCAGCACGGCTCCTACCTCTATCGTTCGGTCACCATATCCGGGAGAAAGACCAGTTGTTTCAAAGTCGATAACGATGGTTGTATAGTTACCCACGATAGCACCTACCTCTATTGGTTATAGCCATGTCATTCCAGTGAAACTCTCTTCACACTGCCACAACAATATTACACGTTACACGTTTTGGAGTTTTGCTTTTCTTAACCTTATCTCATCCATCCACACCCCGCAATAACTCCTCATCCACCCCGGCAAGCTCTGCAGCTTCTTCAACACTCATCCCTCTGAGCAGCAATCGTTTGCCAACCTCGATTTTGCCTTCGATCTTGCCTTCAATCTTGCCTTTAATCTCACCTTCAATCAGACCCTCGATCCATGATGTCTTCACGGAACTCTCGGTAATACGACGGTCCTCAATATAACTCTCATACTCCTCACGGTCTTCTTGTGACAGCTTCATTATATCAAGTTCTACTGAAGCCTTTTCCAGACCTTTTGCCCTGAATTCGCTTTTTATGGCTGAATTCTTCAGAAAATACATCCATTCATCAAGGGTGTCTTTAGCAACGTTGTTAAAACCGTTAACTTTTAAAATATAGTACTCGGGAAATATATCGGAGACGGTCGTTAAATTAATAAATTCTTTTTTCTGCAGAGCGGACAGGTTCAGAAGATCGTTTTTGTGGATGCCCCTAAAGTCGGTAAGACCTTTATACACATAATCTTCACCGTGCCCCAGATCAAAGTACACAATATTTATGGATAAAATTTTACGTACTTTGTTGTAGTTAAAACCGGCATCCATATAGTCGGTGATCAGCTTTGAGGTGCCATACAACATGCGGTGAAAATAGTCGTACTGACCTTCGACCTGCAACTCAATCAATACCAGTTCACCGCCATCTATTTCTGTCAACAGGTCAACC
>CAIRBT010000154.1 GCA_903876875.1 uncultured Geobacteraceae bacterium | reverse complement strand
GCCTGCCTGCTTGCTGTCCTACGCTTAAAACTGTATGTTACCACACAGCCTCCAAGGACTTGCTACCCGGTGGCTGGCCTGCCTTCCGGGACGGGATTCTCACCCGCTAGATTATGCGACCTTGCCCGGCCGCACTGTAGGTTTGACACCGAAGATGCCCCCCGGGGTAACTATGAAGCCCCGCCCGATCAGAATATCCTGCGGAAGACTTCGTGAAAGAATGGTTCTGAGAACGGTTTCCTTCCATTCCCCATCAGTCAACCAGTGAGCATCATCTATAAAGTTTCGCACTCTGTCTTTAAGTGCGGTGAACTCCAGCGATAGAGATTTGAAATAGCTTTCGACGTTCATATTTTCCTCAATCCAAGTTGCAAGTCACTATTTTTCAACATCTTCTTCGACTAAATCGAGGAGGCTATCAAACCTTCTCTGTATATGATCTGTCGAAACGGCGCGCTTAATCTCTTTGTCTTTTTGCAGATGGCGCAATTCGTTTCCAATAAGACTCGAAGATTCGCTTATTATCTCCCTTACCAATGGTGCAGCAGTATCGCTGTAGTAAACATGTCGTATATTACCCCAAGACGTTCTACCACCTTGAACACCAATGTATGCGAGAACCAGCCATTTCAAAATAGCCTTCCTTACCTCTGCAGGGCAGTGAATTAGCCCACCAACGTCTTTGAAATTGCGCAGCAGTTCACCATGCATGGCAAATTGCCCCCAATCATGACCTACTTTTTCCATTTGCTGTAATTGTGACGTGAAAAAATCTATCAAGTTGCTTTTCTTCAGATATGGAAGCACGCCTGCTGCTAATGCGATGCGAATTACAAGTCGCGATGGCCCCTTGCGTGTGATCTTATCTTGCAGATGGCTGGCAAGCTCAAGTTTCACCTGATTCTGAGTTAAATCAGAAAAGTGCTTTAAAAAGGTAAAGGCATTTTGCCGAACCAACTCTGCCTTACTATCGTCCATTGCAACAGACGATAGAAATTTCAAGATTTCTTCTTGTCTTGGCTGGGGCGCATGTTTGAAATCCTCCAGAAGACTATCTGCCGGAATAGCTGATTTGGGTTCCTCAACTAGCTCCTTAACATCTGTTATTCTAATCAAATGAATTGGATCTTTTGCCAATATCACATTAATGCAGGTCTCAAAAATATAAACACAGTCCTCAACCCCTGCTTCATATTCATCATCTTCATGTTCAAGGTCTCTGCGGATTTCATAACAACGAGAGACCCTCCGCCAGTCAGGTCGCGTCAATATCCCCATCCGATATGATAAATCGATGAGTTTAGATACTGAATAATGTTCAATATCATCTGCATTGTTCACAGGAGGGAGCTTGAATTGCTTTGCAGCATCAGCGGCAATATCAACACCAGCGATCACCACTTTTTCCCGGAGGTCATGGATTGAAGCATTGAACAGTCGCTGACATGCACTGCTTGGGTCTACTGGCAGGAGTTTTTTTACTCGATTAATAAGGTCTTTTGCTTTCCAGGCAGGTCTTATCTGCGCAAGCAGATTTGGCACGCCAGACGCTTCAACAAGTTCTGCTGCAGGAGATAGGATTAAGTCATTCATAAATGCCCCTTCAAAAGGATAGCTATTACAAAACGTCAGCTTGCTTCAGTCCCACATTGCGGACAATGCTGCGGGAACGGAAAACCAGAAATTGTAAGAAACTCTTCCTCACATTGTCGGCAGGCTACTTCTTTAATATCCTCGAAACATGCCTCGCAATGGCCGTTCAATACGGCACCTACTCCACAATTGGGGCACTGATCAAAAAAACGGTCAGGATACTGATCCTGAACCAGTTTCCCAATAAGTTGCCCGTATTCATCTAGGCGATTAGCGCGGATCACATTGGTTACAGCTTTTCGGTTCTCTGGGAACTCGTCGAACAACTCATGAAAACCCTTTCCTTGCCGGTGTGCAACGGCATGTAACATACCGATCACTGAAGTTGCCGCAAATGCGATTGATGCGTCGTCAATGTTTTCAGGCGCTATCCGATGCATGAATTTGTTTCTAATCTCATTCAGACGCGTGAACATTTCGATAAGCAGAGACTCCGAAGCAGATAGACGACCTGATCTCAATAACGCTTTGGCACTATCTTCCAAGTGAGGAAACTTATTTTTCGCAAATACCGCATGAGAAGGATTGGACTCTGTCAGCCACATGAGTGATACACATGATGCCGCATGATGCACACTTACGATGATCCACTTATGGTGATGCCATTTATATTCTGTCCCCATCTCCAATTCAAAGTAATGATTGAAGGCATGTTTGAGGGAATCCCTGGCATTATTCCAAAACTGTTCAATCACGTTGTTGGGCATACTATGCTTCTTTTCTCCACACCCGTATTACCCCCGGCTCTTCTTGAAATTTTCCGCCTGCTCAAATATCTCCTTATATACCTCATCCCGATCCACCGGCGGATAACCGTATTCACCCAGCAGTAGAATCAAATCAACCTTCAATTCTGCCTTGATGTCATCCCGCTTGCTCCAATCGGTATATTTTGCCTTGTCATCGACAACTTCTTTAACCTTCTGGGCCAGCAAAATCATCTTGTCGTCAGGATACGCAAAGTCATACTTGATGGTCAGGGCCTTCAGGATGTCGTAGAAAGCCTTTTCCTCAAAGTCGATACCGAGGTCGGCGAATGATTCCTTTTCCTTCTTCAATGCCTGGAACAGGTCGATAATCTCGTTGCTGAAATCATCCAGCACATTGCTGACCAGAACATCCTGCTCTTTGCGCTCGTTGTATTTGTCAACCAGCGCCTTGAACATCTTCGAGAAGTCCGCCGCCTTGGCTTTGTTGGTTTTTCTGAACTCTGCAATGGCCTTTGCCAATAACTGCTGAAGCAGTTTGATTCTGGTATTCGGCAGCTTGATCTTGCTGATTTTCTCCAAGTAGTCATCAGAAAACAGATCGACGCCCGCTGCCCCGTCCTCACCAAGTTTGAAGATTTCCTCAACACCGTCACTTTGCAGGGCTTCCTTGATCATCTCCCGCACTTTTGCGTTCATCTGCGCCAAATCGGGAGCATTCCCCTTAGTTAGCTTGAAGACAATGGAGCGCACCGCCATGTAGAAATGGATGTAATCACGCTCGGTCTGGCTCAGGTCGTCACTACCGCAACAAATGTCGTAGGCAGCTTTCAGGCGTTGCACCAGATGCATGAAACGCTTCTCGATCTTGTCCGTCATCTGGGCAAATTCAGCCGCCATATTCAGACAATGAAGCTGCTGGAGTGGTTTTCCGGAGAAGTAGGGTTTCATGTCGAACTTGTGAAACATCTTTGCCAGTAGGTCGAGATGGTCTTTGACCACAACAACGGACTGCTGAACCTCTTCGATATTCGAGCTGTCAGTTTTTGAGTATTGCGCCAGCGCCAGGTTCATCTGTTTCTTGATGCCGATGTAATCCACTACCAGCCCTTTATCTTTGCCGGCGCATTTCCGGTTTACCCGCGAGATGGTTTGAATCAGGTTGTGCCGCTGGATTGGCTTGTCGATGTAGATCGTATCAAGAGCTGGGACGTCAAAGCCGGTTACCCACATATCAACCACAATGGCGATTTTGAAGTTCGACTTCTCGTTCTTGAACTGCCTATCCAGCTCCTTGCGATACTCCTTGGTGCCAAGCAGATCATACAGAACTTTCACATCATCCTGACCGCGTGTCATCACCATCTTGATGCGCTCCATCGGCTTGATCTCTTTGCGCTCCTTCTCGGTTAGCACCACGCCGTCTTCGCATACTTTCGCTTCCGCCCATTCTGGGCGCAGCTTGATAACTTCCTTGTAAAAATCATAAGCAATCAGCCGGTTGCTACTGACAAACATCGCCTTCCCCTTAACGGTTGATCCTTCGGCAATGCGATTTTCGTAGTGTTTTACAAAATCCGCTGCCAGAGCCTTCAAGCGGTCAGGATCGCCAAGAATGGCTTCCATGTTTGAGCTGGCCTTCTTACTCTCCTCAATAGCATAGTCGCTGGCCCCATCTTCGGCGCACTTGGCGTAATACTCTTCAATCTCCTTGAGCTTTTTGCTGTCAAGAATCACCTTGGCGGCGCGCCCTTCATAGACAATCCGCACCGTGATTTCGTCCTTCACCGATTCTGTCATGGTGTAGGAGTCCACCACCCCGCCAAAGACATCCAGGGTTGCATCAATCGGCGTGCCGGTAAAGCCAACGTATGTTGCATTCGGCAGGGAGTCGCGCAGATACTTGGCAAAGCCGTACTTCTTCACCACCCCGTTCTCGGTAATCCGGATTTTCTGATCCATATTGACCTGGCTGCGGTGGGCCTCATCCGATATGCAGACCACATTATTCCGGTCGGTGAGGAGCTGCATATCTTCAGTAAACTTGTGGATGGTCGTCAGAAACACACCGCCACTCATCCGCCCTTGAACTGTCAACGCGCTAAAGTCAGGGGCTTCCTCTGCGGCAAGCAATGGCCCGGTATCTTGATCATTACTCAACAGCGGATAATTATCTGGAGCTTTTAGCAGGCACTGCATCGGCCCACTCAATCGTTCCCGAAGCTCGGCCCTGCTTTCGACGCTTACCACCTCGTTGTCGCCAATAAACTCCTTTGCGCTGGTAAACTGCGTGGAAAGCTGATCGTCCAGGTCGGTGCGGTCGGTGACAAGGACAATCGTCGGACTGGCGAAATACTGACTCTTCATCAACAGCCGCGTCAGGAACAACATAGTGTAGCTCTTGCCGCAGCCGGTGGCTCCGAAATAGGTGCCGCCTTTACCATCGCCGTGTGGCCGCCGGTGTTCGCAGATGTTCGCATACAGCTTGGTGGCGGCGTAATACTGCGGATAGCGGCAGACTATCTTTTCATCCTTCTTGGAGCTATCGGGGAAAAAGATAAAATTATGGATCACATCGCGCAGCCGGTGCTTGTTGAACAGCCCTTTGATCATGGTAAAGAGCGAGTCGATTCCGTCTTTTTCCACCTGTTCGCTGCCGTCGATCTTGCGCCAGGCATAGAAGAACTCATACGGAGCAAACAGAGAACCCATTTTGTTGTTCACGCCGTCACTAATCACGCAGAGGGCGTTGTATTTCAGCAGTTCCGGGATGTCGCGGCAATAACGTACCGTCAGTTGGACATAGGCATCATGAATGGTCGCTTCTTCACGAATGGCACTCTTGAACTCGAATACCACCAGCGGCAGGCCGTTGATATAGAGAATCCCGTCCGGGATGCGTTTTTCATAGCCGGTGATTTCAAGCTGATTGACTATCTTGTAGTGGTTGCGGTCGGCGTGGGTGTAGTCGATGAGCTGGATGAACAGGTCTTTCTGGTTGCGGTCTTCCCGTTTCAGCAGGAAACCATCCGACACCAACTTCATGAAAGTCTTGTTGCTGCTGTACAGGTCGGAAGCGGGCAACACTTCCAGCTTGCGGATGATCAGATCAATTTCCGATTGGGTAATGCCGTCGTTCGCGTAATGCTCACGCAGGAAAGTGCGCAGGTCGTCCTTGATTAGGACTTCATCAGGTGTGCGCTGAATAGTTTCCCCCAGCACATGGGGAAACCCTTCTTCACCAAGAAGCTCGATGATAGCCTGTTCAAGTTGTGCTTCGGTGAATTTCATTGTAGCCTCGATATTCGGGCCAGCAAGATATTCAACAAATCAGACAGGCAACCAACTTCGTTTGTTATTGCTGATAATGATTTGCTTAGAGGTTTCTGCATTGCCGAAAATACTGAGATCATAGCTTCATCGGGTACAAGTATCTTTAATGCCCCAATGTTGTATAAAGGAAGCTTGCCCTGAACTCCACCAACGGTGCGCGCTTCAATTTCCTCTCTACCATTTTTTGAATATAGGTAATGATAAAGGTAGTCTGCGGTGATTTTTTTATTCCGGTAATTTTTGCACAGTTTTCTGTTAAATTGGCTCCAGCAAGGGACTTGTCAACAATATTTACAGTTCCAATAGTACCCACAATAGAGATAATTAAATCACCGCTATTGACTATGTATCTACTGATTTTCCTCTGGGTTTCAATTGTTAAATACTCAAATTTGTTGTTCAGGCAAACAAATTTCAAGCTTCCCATATCAGCTACTTTAATGTACGGGTGCGGCGTCGGTTGAGGTATTAGCTGCTCACCCGCAGGTAGACGCTTTCCGCCTTTTATTTTAGCCAAATGCTGAAGCTCCTCAGTGCCCCACCCCTTCGGAATTTCCTGCTTCAGCACCTCATTGAAAACCACCTCACCGCCGCTGGATTTGTACGGCTGGCCCTCTAATTCTGGCTTGCCAATGGCAGAGGCATGTTCGGCGGAAATGGGAAACTCAAAATCCACAAACCACTGCTTGTAGATCGCTTGTGCCGTTTCTTCAAGCTTCTCATTCAGGCGTTCGTTAAGTTTTATCCGATCAACAATGGTGTGGTATTCCTTCACAATCTCCCGCTGCTTCTCAATTGAAGGCATAGGCAGTTCAACATCACACATCTCATCCCAGTCAAACATCTCGCGAACGCTGCCATGTGACTTGAATCGCGCATAGCGGTCGAACTCAGGCCGCCGGAACCACATCATCAGATATTCTGGCAGCAGCGTGTCATGGTCAATAATTTCAAAGACTGTGTATATCGGAGAAACCAGTCCCTCATCATGAGTTTCAAGCAGTGCAATTCCAATCCTGTCACCACGCCGGGACGTATCAGCAACGTAGGTGAATTGGCGGCGTTTCACGATTTTGTAGGTTCTGAAATCAGTGCCAACGGTATTGGCAATTGAGTCTATGAATACCTTCTGGGTAGATACACCTAGCAGGTTTTCCTTCTTGTCTTCAACATTTCGGACATCAACCTGTCGGATATACGGGCCTATCTTCTTATAGTTTGATTTCATAGCCCAATTCCTTGAAGACATCCAAAAGATTGAACTTCGATTTTGCTTCTTCTTTCAGCAGGTTGCTGAACTCGACCTGTAGCCCGGCCATCTTTTCATCAAAATTAATATTCTCGTCCCGGTTGATGAACTCGATGTACTTGCTTGGGACGAGGGAATAATCCCTGTCGCGTATCTCCTCGATGGTTGCCGAATAGCAGTATTCCGGGATGTTCTGGTATTCCTTGGCGGCTCGCACTTCCTGCCAGGTGTGGAAAGTATTGGTGATGTCGGCACGGTGCTGGTCTGAAAACTGGACGAATTTCTTTTCAAACGGTTCGCCCCACTGACGCAGATCCATGAACAGCACTTCATTTTCACGGTTCCGGTAGTTCCTTGTGACGTCTGCATGGGACACTGTTTGAGCCTTCTTGTTCTTGTTCAGAATCCAAAGGGTAACGCTGATGTCGGTGGTATAAAACATATTGCGGGGCAGGATGATAATTGCCTCAACAAGGTGATTCTCAAGCATCTTCTTACGGATCTTATATTCTTCGCCTCCACCGGAAAGCGCTCCGTTGGCAAGAATAAAGCCTGCCGTGCCGTTCTCCGACAACTTGGCTGCCATGTGCAGAATCCAGCCATAGTTGGCATTACTGGTCGGCGGCACGTCGTAACCGCACCAGCGCGGATCATCGGTCAACTCGTCGCTGGCCCTCCAGTCCTTCTGGTTGAACGGTGGATTGGCCATGATGAAGTCTGCCTTCAGATCCGGGTGCTGATCCTTGCCAAAAGTGTCATCGGCCTTCACGCCAAGATTGCCTGAAATCCCCCGGATAGCCAGGTTCATCTTGGCCAGCTTCAGCGTGGTAGTTGTACCCTCCTGGCCGTAGATGGATATATCCTTGGTGTTCCCCTTATGGCTGTCAACAAACTTCATCGACTGCACAAACATACCGCCCGACCCGCAGCAGGGGTCATAAATGATTCCCCGGTACGGCTCGATCAATTCAGCAATCAGGTTGACGATGCTTTTGGGGGTATAGAACTCGCCTTTGCCTTTACCCTCCGCTAAGGCAAACTTGCTCAGGAAATATTCGTACACCCGGCCAACCACATCCTGTGACTTATCGGCAATGGTGTTGATGTTGCTGATGGTGTCAATCAGTGCCGCCAGCTTGCTCCGATCCAGATCAAGCCGTGAGAAATAGTTATCCGGCAATGCTCCAGCCAGGGCCTTGTTGTTCTTCTCAATGGTGTGCAGTGCGGTATCAACCTTGATCGTCAAATCATCCTGCTTGGCATTGGCCTGAATAAAGCTCCAGCGTGACTCCTCCGGCAGGTAGAACACGTTCTTCATGGTGTAAAACTCCACCATATCGAGGTATTTCTCTTTCCCTTCCTTGATGATTTCCTGCCGCCGCTCATTGAACTTGTCGGAAGCGAACTTCAGAAAGATCAGACTCAACACCACATGCTTGTATTCCGATGGCTCAACCGAACCACGCAGTTTGTTGGCCGAATCCCACAGGGTTTCTTCAAAGCTCTTGGATTTCTTGTTTGCAGTTTTTTCCTTGGCCATTGGTCACAATTCCTATTCATAAAACGTGAAAAAACGAAATGTGCTTATATAGCAGGAAACGGGATGGAATAACATGGGAAACCTTCTTCATTAAAGAAGCATTTACAAAAGGTTACAAGGGGAGCCCCCAGGGGGCGGATGGGAAGCGGGTAGGCTCGGGGGCTGGCGGCATCCGGCGTGCGCGACGGGTAAAGCAAGCAGTCCGGGCCTGCCTGCCGGGTGGGCGGGGGAATCAAAACTCATCGGGAGCACGGTTTGCACAGGGTATGCGTGAATCCGTTTTGGTAACTGACCGCAATCGCCTTTATCATGGCGGGCAGTTGCTTTTACCAAAACG
>CAIRBT010000153.1 GCA_903876875.1 uncultured Geobacteraceae bacterium | reverse complement strand
TGTTATGATCGACGTTCTGCCAGTTATAGAACAGCCCCCCGCCAGTAACAGTATCGAGCTTTTTTACATCGGTGATAATTGAATTGGTTATGGAATGGCTTCTACCGGTATCACCATCATACGCATTGAAGTATGAACCATATACTTCGTACTTGTATGTACGCAGTCTGCCGATGGTCAACTGGGTTGCGTTGATATCCCCCGGCACCAGCAAAGTACCACTCGGGGTACCGTTGCCGGTTTGGTCTTCAAGGGAATGGATATCCCACAGTATTCCGTTTTTGAAATCAGTGGGATCGCTGTTAGATGCGGGATCGCCTCCATTTAAATCTCCATTATGGGTATTGGCAAGAGCCGTAAAATATACGTTCAGGGCAATGTTGTTGGTCATTGAAACATCTTTTGTTATGCCCCATCCATCATATCGTGCCCCACCAGACGACGCATCGAAGGCTCCCGCTTCATACTGGTGGTTGTAATAGGCTGGTTGATCGGAATCGATAACAATGGAGTTTTGCGTTTTACCATGCTGGGTGGCGTAATGAAAAATCCCACCTACCGGGTCGCGGGTATCGGTTCTATCAATTCTAACGACACATCTGCGCATTATAGAATTGTCGCAGACGTAAAAAATAATGCCATATCTGCCGTTACCCCAGGTGTAGCACCCCTCGATGAGAATATTGCCGCTCCGAGATGCGTATAATACTGCACCGCTATCATTGATGGCCTGGTCGTATGCACCGCAATCGATAATCTTGATGTGATGAGCATGCTGCACGACCAGAGGCCCACCCGTATTTGCCCTGCCAGCCACGAAGCCCTTGATTGCTATATATGACAGGTTATAAGTAGTGTACGCGTTCTGATCTCTGGAATTGTAGTTGCCATTGAGGGAGATCGGTACCCGGGCACTCTCCCCGTCAATCAGCGCGCCGCCCGGATGCTCGGCCATGATGGTCGTGTACGCGGCAGCAGTGCCGGACGGCGGGGCCGAACCACGGTTGCCACTGTTTGTAATCATGTTGGCAACTCCGGTATATGTCCCGTCACGGACAACGATGGTATCGCCGGGTGATGCGGTCGCTGTACCGGCACTTATTGTTTTACACGTCTCAGAGGGGCCGACATAAATGAATTTCCCCGCCCCGATTTTGAGGATCCATGTGGTATACGCCGACCCCTCACTAGTGGAAGCCCTCACACCAAGATGGAATGACTCCCCGGCAAGTCCTGCCGGTATCGCCCATAAGACAGCACCGGTTGCAGGATCAACGGTCATATCATCGGGGCCGAACTCCTTGGTAAATCTGGCACCTGACCCTGCCAAAAGTGTTGGAGCGGCCATGTATGTCACTCCGGCGACGGAAGTTGCGTTAGCCATGCCGGTAAACGCCGGAACATTCGGTGTGGAGGCCAGAGTTGTTGACTCGCTGCACGAGGGGAATATGACTAATAGAAGCAATGTAAAAAATATGTTGGCCATAATCAAAGTCCCATTTGCAGAAGCAGTCTTAAAGTATGTGATACAGGAAAATGTAAGTTTACATATTCAGCGGGACACAATCAGTCTGGCAATATCACGAGTCCACAGCTCGCGACCTTTGCTGGACAAGTGGAGGTCATCCGAAAATAGCTCAGGATCATTACTGTCCAAGGATACTGCTTTACTTTCCACGAAGGTGCATTTTGTTGGCGAAAC
>CAIRBT010000152.1 GCA_903876875.1 uncultured Geobacteraceae bacterium | reverse complement strand
GGCCGCCCCTGCTGCTCCTGTTGCGCAAGCCGTTGCAGCAGAAGTAAATGCCGCCGTCGCCCCGACCACTCCTGTCAGCAATGAATCCCCCGCGCTTACCAGCCCGGAGGAAGCAGTTGCCCAGGCGATCCCGGCACCGGTGGTACCCCAGGCGGTTGTTGCACCCCAGGTTTCAGCAGTTGAGTCACCTGAACCAGCCGCTGTGGCAGTTGCACAGGCCGCCCCGGTTTCAGCACCGGCAACAGCACGTCAAGCCCCCGTGGCCGCCCCTGCTGTACACGCTGCTAAAACTGGCACAGATAATGCAAACAATAAAGAGCAGCTTGTGGGTGATGTGGAAGGGATTCCGTCCACAGAATCGGGCAGAATGCCACATGCCACCGCACATAAAGATGATTTAAATAATGAAAATACCTCCATGAACGGCGTTTTACCGGAACCGGCACGGGGTGAGGCAGAAAAAAATGCGGCCCGCCTTTACGCGTCATCAATAGTACAGAATGTACGAGGAACGGCTAAAAAAGCCACTGTTGAAGCGGATGGAGAAGTGGTTTCGGAGAGTACCGGTCGCACAAGCGTCAAAGAAATGACGGGGCTGTCAAACAAAGTGACAGTGTCAGCGGAAAAGTCAGCAGAGTCGGGTGATTCAGCCGATAGCGGGAGTTCCCAACCTGAAGAGAAACAGGCGGGAGGTAACAATACCTTTGCCACTGCACTGATGGGTGAAACTCTCAAAACAGCACCGCAGACAGCGGTTACGACCGAAGATGCTGTTCGGGAGCCGCCGACCAGAACCGTTGCCGAACAAGTGGTTGAGCAGGTTCGTACCCGACTGACACCACACGAGTTGAAAGAAGGCATTCAGCACATCTCGTTAACATTATCCCCTGATAATCTGGGGGAGCTGAAGATGAATCTGAATCTTCAGGGTCAGAAACTTTCGGTTGAAATTATAACCGAGAATCAGACGGTGCGCGATGCCATAACACAGCACACCGATGCACTGAAAGAGTCCCTGTCTCGCCAGAATATTACCATGACATCCTTTGATGTCAGTACGGGAGGCGGTAAAGGATCGGGGAATCAGGGCACCAACCAGAACGCCTGGCGGGAAATGGCCAAGCAGCAACAGCAACAACAGTTCTGGAAATCCTCCCGTGACTACCGGGTTGCCGAGGCTGATGCACCGGCAATAGTCAATGGCTATCAACGTGTACGTGGTAATGGAACGCTGGATATACACTATTGAAAGTGAGGTGAGAACAGATGAGTATGGTAAGCAACGTAACTGCAGCAACCGGCACGGCCGCCGCAGATGCGAATATGAAATCAACCATGGGGCTCAGCAAGGATGACTTTCTCAAGTTATTTGTGGCCCAGTTGCAAAATCAGGATCCGTTGAATCCGACCAGTTCGGACCAACTTTTGAGCCAGATGTCCAGTATTACTCTGGTTGAACAGTCGTACAACCAGAATACCAATTTGGCCAATGTGCTGGCAGCCCAACAAAATGCTACTGCCATGTCGGCGGTGGGTCTTGTGGGGGCAAATATCAAGGCAAACGGCAATGCCATATCCTTTGATGGCACCAATGCCACACCGATGCAGATCAGTCTCGGTGCGGCAGCAAGCACCGTTAAGGTTGATATTCTCGATGCAAATAGCAAAACGGTTGCCACAACAACCACCGGAGCCCTGGCGGCCGGCAACCAGACACTTTCCTGGGATGGTACGGACAGTAGCGGCAACAAACTTCCGGCAGGTGCCTACAGTTATGCGGTAAGTGCAACATCGTCAACGGGCAGAATAGTCCCGGCGACAACCTATACGACCGGAACGGTTACCGGCGTGTCCTATTCCGGTTCGACTCCGATATTAATGATCGGTTCGGCAGCCGTGAATCTGACAGATATTATCAACGTAGGAGGGTAGAGAGTATCTATGGTAGATCAGATCTTATTTCCAAACCCCCTGCGGCCGGAAAGGATCGAGCGACCATCACCGCAGAAGCAGGGAAATGGTCAGGTAACGGATTCCCCGTTTGCCAGGGTGCTCGACCAGAAGTTACCAACGCAGGAAGTACGATTTTCACAGCATGCACAGGATAGGTTGAAGGCTCGTAACATCTCTTTTTCCGCCAGTGACATCGCCAGTCTGGAAGGCGCAGTAACCAGTGTGGCGCAAAAAGGTGGTAAGGAATCGCTGGTGATGATGGGGGATGCAGCCCTGGTCGTCAGCGTCAAAAACCGCACCGTGGTCACCGCCATGGATCGGTCACAAATGAAGGGAAATATCTTTACCAATATTGATTCGGCAGTAGTTATCTGACAACACAAAAAAGGGCTGGCCCTCCGTGAGGAAGCCCAGGGATGCCGACCGACAGACGCGTCCCCACCACCACACTATAACAGGAGGCAACACAATGAGCGTAACATCCGCAATGTACACAGGTGTAACTGGTCTTTTGGCTAATGCTAACGGTATGAACGTCATCGGCAACAATCTCGCCAACGTCAACACAATCGGCTTCAAAAGCGGTCGTATTGAATTTTCGGACATGCTGGCAACCGGCATCACCAACTCGTACAGCGCATCGCAGATCGGCCGTGGTACCCAGATCCAGAAAATTGATAACATGTTCACCCAGAGTTCTTTCCAGACAACCGAAGTTGTCAGCGATTTGGCAATTACCGGTAACAGCTTCTTTGCCCTGAAAGCACCAACCGATTCGGCACCGGTTAACCAGAGTTCGGCCTATCTGAGTAAGGCCGGTGCATTCCGCCTTGACTCAAACCTGTATCTGACCAACGCCGATGGCTATCAGGTTTTGGATACCGAAGGCAATCCGATTCAGTTCAGCGATAATACGACCAATATTATTTCTGCCGCCAACACCTACGCAGGCGGTACACTTATCGCCGACACCGTGAGTGCCCTGCAGGCCGAGCTTGCCACCCTGGCAACGCGAATTCAGGGGATGGCGCTCCCCGGTTCTCCCACCGTTGCCCAGTCAACGGCGAACAATCTGTTGCAAGCAGCTCAAACAGCACTTGGTATTGATTCAACTGACCTGTCAGGAGCAATTGTCACACCAGCATCACTGACAACGGGTGCAATTGTCAAAAATGCCGCACTGATAAATTCGCCAACCGGTGCTACCGCTAAAGATGCACACACTGCACTTGCTGCTGCTTATTCAGCATTCCTCAGTGCTTCTGCATCTGCGGCATTTACCCCCGATGGTACCTCGGCAGCCGCCATTGCTCTGGAGCAGGGTGACCCCACCACACAGGTAAGCGGTTACGCTGCGGTCAACAAGCAGATGGGACTTGCCTTTGGCAGTATTTCAAAAATTGATAATAACGGTCTCATCACCTATACGGGGCAGGACGGACTGAGTACGTTCTTTTACAACTCTTCCGGCGGCACCGGCATCCCCAATACGGCGGCCAATGCCCAGACAGCACAACGCCTGGCACTGATTACCCCGGCCGACTCCAGTGCCCTGGAAAAAATCGGTGGCTCGCTGTTCAAGTCCACCTCAAAAGCGGGTGTGCCGTCAGCGGCATTTACCGCCGTCAGTAACTCGGCAAACGGTACCAGCAACAAGATTTCTTCCAACTCACTTGAGCAGAGTAATGTCGATATGGCTGCCCAGATGGTTGATATGATCGTGACCCAGCGAGCCTATTCGGCCAACTCGAAAACCATTACCACGTCTGACCAGATGACACAGGACGTACTTAACCTGGTACGGTAATGCGGTTTAATAATCGGTAGGTAGGGACGGAGGCGTATTCGTGGCAGGATATGCCTCCGTACCCGTTTAAATGGTTGCAAAAACGGTAGAATCGTTCTACATAAAGGGGTAGTTTTAATCCATTGAATTCACTATCCATTCGCGGAGGATTACATGGCTAAGGAAGAACACGAAGCCACGGAAGTAGAAGCAGAGGGTGGCGGTAAGAAAAAAAAGATGATTATGATCGGAGGCGCGGTAGCCCTGTTGCTGATACTGGGTGCCGTGGCGTTTCTGATGATGGGCAAGGGCGACAAGAAAGCCGCAAAAAAAGAGGGTGATGCCGCCCATGCCGAGGGTGCCGCTGCTCCCGAAGCCGGTGGCCATGGTGCCGCACCGGCCGCCGCTCCGGCTCCCGATGCCCATGGTGGTGGCCATGGTGCAGCTCCAGCTGCTGGTGCTCCGGCAGGACCGGCAGCCAATATCTTTGCGCTGGATCCGTTTATTGTTAATATTTACGACGGCCAGGAACTGCGTTATCTGAAGGTTAAGGTGGAGCTGGAAATGGTCACCCCGGCGGTTAAAGCCGAGCTTGACAGCAAATTGGCATCAATACGCGATTCGGTTCTGATACTGCTCAGTGCAAAGACCCTTCAGGATGTGCAGGATGTGCAGGGAAAAAGTACGCTGAAGGATGAAATTCTTGGGGCAATTAACAAGAATATTCCCGCCGGTAAAATCAACAAGGTATATTTTACCGATTTCGTAGTGCAGTAGGTACTGACGTGGCTGCAATGGAAAAAATACTTTCGAAAGCAGAAATTGAAGCGCTGCTGAACGCCGTTTTTGAAGGGCGTATAGAGCCGGAAAAGGAGCTTTCAAAAGCGGAAGGTCTGGTCACCAACTATGATCTGATCAACACGGATTCCCATAAGGGGTTTGTGCCGAATCTTGATATTATCTACGACAGCTTCATTCGTTACAACCGGGTTAACCTTTCCAACCGTCTGCGCAGGTCAGTGGAAATTAAAAAAATCGGGGCGCGTTCCTATAAGTTTGACGACTTCCTCCAAACACTCCCCTCGCCGGTCTGTATGGGCATTTTCAAAATCGATCCGCTGAAGGGGGCGGCTCTCATCTCCTTTGATAGTACGCTGGTGCTCTCCCTGGTGGACAGTCTGCTGGGGGGAACCGGCAGTGCCAAGGTTCCCATCGCCAACCGGATGTTCACCTCAATAGAACTTCGTCTCATGGAAAAAATTGTCGGAGATGCCCTGCAGGATCTGGAAAAAGCCTGGGCACCGCTCTATGCAACCCACATGAGCCTGCTCCGTATGGAGATGAATCCCCGGTTGGTCAATATCGTCCCTCCTGAATATCAGATAGTCACCATGACTATGAAAATTCAGATTGATGATATTTCCGGGAACATGATGTTTGCCGTGCCGTTCATGACCATTGACCCGATCAGGGACAAGCTCAAGACCGGCATGCAGTTCGATCTGATGGCCATTGACCCCCAGTGGTCATTCCGCCTGTCGTCAGAAATGCTGGAAGCGCCCATGGAGGCGTCGGTCTTAATGGGGAATGCCAGTATTACGCTGCGGGAACTGTTGGATCTGGCACCGGGTGATACCATCATGCTTGATCAGGCCTGTTCCAGCGATATGTTGATCATGCTGGAGGGGGTACCGAAGTATTACGGCATCCCGGGGGTAAAGCATGGCAATAAAGCAATCCAGATCAGCAAGATCTGCAACACAAGGGGGTAGATGTGAGCGATATGCCGGACGGTGCGCTGGATAAGAAGAACCTCGATTTCATACTGGATATTCCGTTGCAGGTCACGGTTGAATTGGGCAGAACCAAACTGCTGGTAAAAGACATTCTTCAGCTGAACCAGGGGGCGGTGGTCGAGTTAACCAAGTTAGCGGGAGAACCGCTCGATATTTTTGTTAATTCAAAACTGGTGGCCCGTGGTGAGGCGGTGGTGGTGAATGAAAAATTTGGTGTGCGCCTTGTTGATATCGTGACACCGAACGAGCGGGTGGAGAAAATTCTGTGATCCGTGCGGTTACCGCACTCATGCTGATGCCCACCGTTGCCTCGGCAGCGGAGCAGGCGGGGCAGCAGTTCAGTTTTCTTGCCAGTTTTCTGCAAATGATGGCAGCCCTTGCCCTCGTGATTGGCCTTATTCTTGTTACCTGGCATTTTTCTGGCAAGCTGCTGCGTGGCTTGCCGGTGGGTCATCAACTCCGCTCAAAGCATATCCGTATTATTGAAACCCGCTATCTGGGCCCCAAAAAATCACTGTTACTGATTGAAGTGGGGGGTGAATATCTCCTGCTCGCCAACGGTGACACCGGGCTCTCTCTGATAAAAGAAATTAGCATGTTTGAAGACATTGAAGTACTAGAGGAAGAACCGGTGGCGGGGGGCTTTTTGTCCTTACTGAACCGGATGAGGCAGAACCAATGATTCCCCGTAAATTATCCCGCCGGAGTATGGTCGGAATACTGTCTCTGCTGGCACTGTTGGCTGCGGGGGTTGCCTTTGCCGAACCGCTGCCGTTTCCCTCCCTGAATATCGGGGTCGGCACCGCCACCAAACCGAACGATATCGCGGTGACGATACAGATTTTTATCCTGATGACGGTCATGTCGCTGGCTCCCGGCCTGCTCATCATGACCACTTCATTTACCCGTATTTCCGTGGTATTATCGTTTCTGCGCACCGCCATGGGTACCCAGGCGGCACCCTCTAACCAGGTTATTTTATCCCTCTCAATGTTCCTGACCTTTTTTATCATGACGCCGGTCTGGGAACAGGTCAACAGGGATGCCTACCAACCCTGGAAGAACCAGAAGATTTCCCAGGAACAGGCGATGGAGCGTGCGGTGCGTCCGGTGCGTATCTTCATGCTCTCCCAGACCCGGGAGAAGGATCTGGCACTGTTCGTCAGTCTGTCAAAACTGCCCAGGCCGAATAATGCTGAGGATATTCCCACCCTAACGATTATTCCGGCCTTTATGATTTCCGAACTCCGTACTGCGTTTCAGATCGGCTTTCTGATCTATATCCCCTTTATCGTCGTGGATATGGTGGTGGCGTCGGTGCTGATGTCCATGGGTATGATGATGCTGCCGCCGGTTATGATCTCTCTGCCGTTTAAAATCCTCCTCTTCGTGCTGGTTGACGGGTGGGGACTCGTTATCAGTTCTCTTGTCAAAAGTTTTGGATAGGTAACATCAATGACTCCTGAATTAGTGGTACAGCTGGCGCGGCGCAGTTTTGAAGTGACACTCCTCTTGTCGGCTCCGCTCCTCATTGCCAGTCTGATAATCGGTCTTATGGTGAGTATCTTTCAGGCGGTGACCTCGATTAACGAGGCCACACTGGCTTTTGCTCCCAAAATTGTTGCTGTCATGGTGGCAATGATCATCTTTTTCCCCTGGATGATGAGCTACATGGGGGACTTTACCCGCGAGATCTACTCTTTCATCGCCACCATGAGGCGCTAGCCTTCCATGTTTCCGCTGCTGCCGTTTCCGTCCCCCCGCGAAGTAGTTTTCTTCATGCTGGTATTGAGCCGTGTTGCCGGAATCTTTGCCGCCCTGCCGGTGTTCGGGGGACGCAGGGTGCCTACCAATATCAAGGCTCTGCTCGTCTTCATGATAACACTGGTCTGTTTCCCCACCCTCTCAATTACCATGCCACAGGTGCCAACCGATGCCTTTTCCCTGGCATTGCTGGCGTTCAGTGAAATCATGATCGGCCTGACCCTGGCGTTCATTACCCAAATTGTTTTTGCTGCCGTCGAGTTCAGCGGGCAGATTCTCGGTATGCAGATGGGGCTCACCATCTCGTCCATTCTCGATCCATCCCAGGGCACCCAGGTTCAGATCATGTCGGTTATCCAGACCCTGTTTGCCACCCTGTTGTTTTTATCACTCAACGTTCACCATATGTTTATCCGAGCCATTATGGACAGTTTCCGGGTCATACCGATCGGTGGCTGGCGGCTTAGCACCGAGCTGATTAACTTCCTTGTGGTGCGTACCGCCGACATTTTTATCATCGGCATCCGGCTGGCGGCACCGGTCATGGTGGCTCTGCTCCTGACCACCATCGCCCTCGGCATCATGGCCCGCGCCTTTCCCCAGATGAATATTTTCATGATCAGCATGCCGCTCAACATCGGGTTAGGACTGGTCATACTCGGCATGACGCTGTCCATTTTTTTCCATGTACTGCAGGGCACATTCGGCAATCTGTCGGAGCAGATAAATACGCTCTACCGGATTATGACAAAGGGGGGATGACCTACGGGTGAAGATGTAGATAAACATTCCAAAACCGAACAACCGACCAGCAGGCGGCTCGAAAAATCGAGGGAGGATAGTCCTCCCCCCATGAGTCAGATGTTGACGTCATCGCTCACCTTGTTGACCGGTATCGTCTCCCTCTACATATTCGGCAGCTTCATGATGGACGGGCTCAAGCAGAGCACGGTCAAGGTTCTTTCAACCATCGGAACCTTTCAGCTGACGCCGGCGAACATCCATGTGCTGATGATGTCGATCTTCGGTACTATTGTGCTGCTGTTGGCTCCGATCATCGTCACCATCTCTGCCACTGCCGTATTGTCCAGTCTGATTCAGGACAACGGCAGACTTGAGTTTACGCTGTCGCGGATTAAGTTCAACTTTGATAAGCTCAATCCACTCAACGGCTTCAGTCGACTCTTCAATAAGGACGCCCTTGTTGAAATGCTCAAATCCTTTCTCAAGTTGTCGGTGGTTGCCTGGATCGCCTATGGGGTCATGCGGGACGAAATGCAGAATATTGCGGTGCTGGCCGCCGCTGATATTATGACCATATTTACCTTTATCGGCCATATCGCCTTTAAAATAGTTACCCATACCTGTGGTTTAATGATCGTCCTGGGACTTTTTGACATGTTATACGTCAAATGGCGCTACACCGAGAATCTCAAGATGACCAAGCAGGAGATCAAGGACGAGCAGAAAGAGTCAGACGGTAACCCGGAAACAAAGAGTAAAATTAAGCGGGTACAGTTTCAGATGGCTCGCCGCCGCATGACAAAAATTATTCCCCTTGCAGATGTCATTATCACTAACCCGACCCACTTCGCGGTGGCACTCAAGTACGACCGCATGAAGATGGCGGCACCAATCGTGCTTGCCAAGGGGATGGATCTCATGGCCGAGGCGATCAAAAAAATAGCCCGTGAGCATAAGATAACCCTGGTAGAAAACCGCTTTCTGGCCCGGGAGCTCTATGATCAGGTCAAGGAGAATGAACCGATTCCGGAGAAGCTCTATGCGGCGGTTGCCGAAGTGTTGGCCTATGTCTATAAACTGAAGGGGAAGGTATGACCGGGAGACGACTGAAATTGAACGATACGAGGAGTGAACCGATGAAACAGCTGGTGGTCGGGATATTTCTACTGATGGCTGCTGTCGGTATGGCGGCCTGTGGCAAGGGTGACACAAAGAAGAGCGATGCACCGGTGGCCAAACCGCCGGTGGCGGTGGAGGCTCGTGCCGCGTCGACCGGGGGCATCACGGAAGGGATTGAAGTGACCGGCAGCCTGGAACCGAAGTTTTCGGTTGACGTCAAAACCCAGATTCCGGGGCTGATAAAGCAGGTGCTGGTGACGGAGTGGGTCAAAGTTAAAAAAGGACAGCCGCTGGTGCAGATTGACGTTGCGGAAACCGATGCCCAGGTGAAGCGTGCCGAAGCGGCTCTTATTGCCGCCCGGGCCAATCTGGTGCAGGCAGAGGTGGCGGCTCACCGTGCCGACCGGGAGTTGGTTCGCATCATCAAACTGAAGGAGGGGGGACTTGCCACTCCCCAGACGCTTGATGATGCCCGGAGCGAAGCGGAGGCGGCACAGGCGCGGGTTGGTGTGGCCGCTGCCCAGATTGCCGTTTCCGAAGAAGAGATGCGACAGGGGATGGCACGGCGAGCCAAGGGGGGGGTGGTTGCTCCCATCGACGGCATCGTGTCGCTGCGTGATGTCAATGTGGGGGATCTGGCCAGTGATGCAGCGACGGCCAAACCGATCTTCCGGATTGTGGATAATCGGCTACTCACCCTGACGGTCACCGTCTCCTCCCGCGATGCGGGGAGGGTTAAAGTCGGTCAACCACTCGAATTCACGGTGGACTCACAGCAGGGACGGACGTTTTTCGGCAGAGTAATGCATATCAATCCGGAACTCTCCGGGGGAGATCGTTCCCTCAAGGTGAACGCCGAAGTTCACAACAGTGGGGAAAGCCTCAAGGGGGGGATGTTTGCCAAGGGGCGGATTGTCACCGGCAGTCGCCCCCAGGTACTGCAAGTGCCGAGAAGTGCCATCGGAGCGTTTGATACGCAGACCCAAAAGGGGAACCTCTTTATGGTGGAAAACGGAGTTGCACAGCTCCGTGAGATAACTACCGGTGTGGTAAACGGCGATATGGTTGAGGTCGTTTCAGGGTTGAAGCGCGGCGAACAGTACGTGGTTCGCGGTGGCTTTAACGTAAAAAACGGTGACAAGGTCGCCGTGACGGCGACAAAATAGCCTAAGGGATTAGTGCCATGATTCTCTCCAATACCTCCATAAAACGTCCGATCTTTGCCTCTGTCATGGTTTTGGCACTGGTGGTACTCGGTATTTTCTCCTATCGTCGTCTCTCGGTGGAAATGTTCCCCAACGTGGAGTTCCCCATCGTCTCGGTGGTGACCACCTTTTCCGGTGCCTCGCCGGAGACCGTTGAACGGGAACTGTCCAAACGGATAGAAGAGGCGGTGAACCAGATTGCCGGGGTCAAACATGTCTTTTCCACCTCCCGTGAAGGGGTATCAACTGTCGTCATCGAGTTTCGCCTGGAAGAAAAGGTCAATGACGCGGCCCAAGAGGTACGGGCTAAAATATCTTCCATTCGGGGCACCCTGCCGACCGCAGTTGATGAACCGATCATTCAGAAGCTGGACTTCAATGCCGCCCCCATCGCCGCACTGGCGGTGGAGTCGACGACGTTGTCCCCCCGAGAACTGACGACGCTGGTGGAGAAAAAAGTTAAAAAACGCTTTGAAAGCGTGGCCGGTGTGGGGAAGGTTGACATGGTGGGGGGGCAAAAACGGGAGGTGACCATTGAATTGGAACCGTCCGAAATGGCTGCCCTCAAGCTGGGTGTTAATGATATCGTGGCCGGTATCCGCTCGGAGAACACCAACACCCCGCTTGGCCGTATCACCCGGGGCACGGCGGAATATCCGCTCCGCATTGAGGGAAAACCGGAGCGTGCCGAGCAGTACCGCCGGATGACCATCGCCCAGCGCAACGGCCGCCCTATCACCCTGGGGGAGGTGGCACGGGTCAATGACGGCATCGAAGAGAAACGGAAGTTGGCACTGGTCAACGGTAAACCGGCCATTGGACTTGATATCTACAAACAATCGGGGGGGAATCAGGTTGAACTGGTGGACACGGTTAAAAAAGTTATCACCAAAGTGCAGAAAGAACTTCCCCCCGGCGTGACCCTCTCCCTGGTGCGT
The DNA here is from genome assembly GCA_903876875.1 of uncultured Geobacteraceae bacterium. GTDB lineage: Bacteria > Desulfobacterota > Desulfuromonadia > Geobacterales > Pseudopelobacteraceae > JACRCG01. The sequence continues at coordinate 86,827 of CAIRBT010000152.1, read as the reverse complement.
GACGGTTCCATCATGACCCGTGACTCCCTGGCCGATGTCAAGGAAACCCTGCTTATCGGCGGGATCCTGACGGTGCTGATTGTCTTCTGCTTTATCAATTCCTGGCGCTCCACGGTCATTACCGGCGTGACCCTCCCCATCTCGGTGATCTCCTCATTCATCATTATGAATGCCCTCGGCATGACCCTCAACGTCATGACCCTCATGGCACTCTCCCTGGCCATCGGCATGTTGATTGATGACGCCATCGTGGTGCGGGAAAATATTGTGCGCCATCTGGAAATGGGTAAAGACCATATGGAGGCGTCCCGTTTCGGCACCTCGGAAATCGGTCTGGCGGTGTTTTCTACCTCCATGTCGATCATCGCCGTCTTTATCCCGGTGGCCTTCATGAAGGGGATCGTTGGGCGTTTTTTCTACCAGTTCGGTATCAGTGTCGCTTTTGCGGTGCTGGTTTCCCTGTTTGTCTCCTTTACCCTTGATCCCATGCTCTCCTCCCGCTGGAACGACCCCTCCATCCATTTGCAGGGGAAACGCAAGGGGATCGCCCGCTATCTTGAAACATTCAACAGCTGGTTTGACCGTACCGCCGACCGGTACCGTAGTGCCATCGCCTGGGCCCTTGACCACCGCAAAAGCGTCATGGCACTGGCTTCCGCCGCTTTTGTCGCCGGGGTCATGATCTTTGGCACGTTGGAATCCTCCTTCATGTCTCCCGAAGACAAGGGAGAATTCCAAATCTCCTTCAAAACGGCACCTGATGCCTCGGTCAACGAAACCGAAGATCGTCTGCGGGTGGTGCTTGCCGCCGTAACCAGTGCCCCGGAGGTTGACCATACCTACGCCACCATCGGTGCCGGTGACAGCGGAACCGTGCGGGATGGCCTGCTCTACGTGAAGCTGAAGGAGCGTTCACTTCGGCACAAAAATCAGTTCGTACTCCAGCGGGAGGTGCGTGAACGGCTGCGCAGTGTCGCTGGTATCACCTTTTCCATCGAGGAGGTCGGGCAGATCGGCGGGGCGCAGAAGCCGCTCAATGTCAACCTCAAGGGGGATGATTTGGTGGTACTGAAACAGCTCGGTGCCCGCCTGAAGGAGGAACTGTACAAGGTGCGGGGCATCGTTGACATCTCCCTGACCCTTGAAAACGACATTCCGGAGTACCGGATGCGGGTGGATCGGGACAAGGCACTCTCAGCAGGTGTCACCACCAGTGATATCGTCGGTTCCCTGAGCCGTCTGATCGGCGGTGAAGCAATTTCAACGTTTGAGGATGAAGATGGCGATGCGGTAAACCTCCGTGTCCGCCTGCCCGCACCCCTGCGGCAAAACCCTTCCCAGGTACTTGACCTGAAGGTGACGGTACCCGATGGTGGGGGCGGGGTAAAACTGATCCCCCTTGCCAGCCTGACCAGCACGGTCGTTGCCGCGTCACCGACCGAAATAAACCGCCGCGATCTTGCCCGGCAGGTCACCGTCAGTGCCAACCTTGATCGCCTGCCGGTGGGAACCGCTGCCAAACATGTGGAGGAAGCGTCAAAGCGGATCAATATGCCCCCCGGCTATTCCATTAATCTCTCCGGTGAAGCCGAGGATATGGCCGAGTCATTCGGCTACATGGGGGAGTCGTTACTGCTCGCCGTCCTCTTTGTTTATCTGATTCTGGCCGCCCAGTTTGAGTCCTTCTTTGAGCCCTTTGCCATCATGCTCTCTCTGCCGCTCTCCATCGTCGGCATGGCCGGCATGCTTAAGCTGACCGGTGACACCATCAACATCATGTCACTGATTGGTCTCATCATGCTGATGGGGTTGGTGACCAAAAACGCCATCTTGCTGGTCGATTATGCCAAAGTGCTTCAGCGGCGGGACGGTATGGCGCGGCGGGAGGCGGTCATCCTGGCGGGGCGTACCCGCTTACGGCCGATCATCATGACGACTCTCGCCATGATCTTTGGTATGATGCCGCTCTTTCTGGCTCTTGGTGCCGGAGCCGAGGGGAGGGCGCCCATGGCCCGGGCCGTGGTGGGGGGATTATTGACCTCGACCCTGCTGACCCTGCTGGTGGTGCCGGTGATGTACACCATCATGGATGATTTCGGCGGCTGGTTGAAACGCAAGTGGCAGGGGAACCATGGCTGATACGGCCACGGTTTTACTTGACTCCTCAGGGGGGAAATACGGTTCCTCATGGCGTTTCTCTGGATATGTCAGAACCATTTCCGCCCTTGACCAGTGTCAGGTAGTCTCTGTCTTTGCTGAGATGGAACAGGCAGTTGCTGCGGGGCTGTACGCTGCCGGTTTTGTCAGTTATGAGGCGGCAGTGGCACTCAATCCGGAGCTGCCGGTTTCTGAGCCGATGGCCGGCATGCCGCTGGTCTGGTTCGCCCTCTTTACCGAACGACACTCCACCGTTATCGAAAACGGGAGTGTGGCATTTGCAGACCCGTGCCTTGAGCCCCTGAAGGATGTTGACCAGTACTGCGCTGACGTCGCACGTATTCGACAGTATATCGCTGCGGGGGATTGTTATCAGGTTAATTTCACCCTGCCGCTGCAGGCACGCTGCGAGGGTGACCTGCGTAAGCTCTACCGCCAGATGGTTCTGGCTCAACAGGGCTCTTTTTCAGCGTATATTGAGAGTGATGATTTCACGATCCTCTCCGCCTCACCGGAGCTGTTTTTTTCGCTCACCGAGGGAGTCATCACCACCCGCCCCATGAAAGGCACCGCCCGAAGGGGTCGCGGGGAGGATGAAGACCGGCAGTTGGCGGCTCATCTCACGGAGAGTGCCAAAGAGCGGGCTGAAAATGTGATGATTGTTGATCTGCTGCGCAATGATCTTGGCAAAGTGGCGGAAACCGGTACGGTCAGCGTGGACGCTCTCTTTGAAATAGAGACCTATCCGACCGTTCATCAGATGACCTCAACCATATCGGCCAAGGTGCGTGCCGGGATCACCGTGACGGAACTATTCCGTGCCCTCTTTCCCTGCGGATCGGTAACCGGCGCACCCAAACGACGCAGTATGGAAATTATCCGGGAGCTTGAAGGTCGGCCACGGGGAGTTTACTGCGGAGCAATCGGTTTTATTGCGCCCGGGGATGAAGCACTGTTCTCCGTGGCCATTCGCACTATCGTCTGCGAACCGGAGCGGAATATCATGACAATGGGGGTTGGGAGTGCCGTGACCTGGGATTCCGATCCCGCTGCCGAGTATGCGGAATGCCTGGGAAAGGGCACGTTCCTTCGACAACAACGGGATTTTTCTCTGATCGAGTCACTGCGACTCCAACAGGGTTGCTACTTCCTGCTGGAACGGCATCTGGAACGCCTCGCCGCGTCGGCTCGGTATTGGCGTTTTCTCTGTGACCGGCTGGAGATACGGCGGCTTCTGGAGCAATATGCCGTCACAGTGACGGGACTGCACAAGGTGCGTTTGCTCCTGGCTGCCGATGGTTCCGTTCAGATCGGCTCGGAGCTGCTGACGGAAACTGTCGGGAACGTCACTGCGGCAATCAGTTGCCATCGGGTGGTTTCGCATGACCCGCTTTTATACCATAAAACCACCTGTCGCGACCGCTTTGTAGTGGCGAGAAGCGCACGACCCGATTGTGATGATGTTCTGTTTCTCAACGAGCGGGGGGAAGTTACGGAGGGAAGCTACCACTCTCTTGTCATCAAAAAAGGGGGGCGGCTATTCACCCCGTTACTCTCCTCCGGACTGTTACCTGGTGTGCTGCGGGGAGAGCTGCTGGCAACGGGGGCGATTGGGGAAGCGATACTTGCTCCTGAAGATCTTCTGGCGGCAGAGGAAATCTGGCTGATTAACTCTGTGCGTGGCTGGCGTCCCTGTATACTCATCTGAAAGGAGTTAGATACCAATGAAGTTATTACTGATACTGTTGGTTTTGGCTATTCCGGCGCTCTCCCGTGGGGAAACGAAACTGGTGACCCTTGACCAGGCGTTGGCCATCGCCGGTGAACATAACCGTGACATTGAAAAAGCCCGCGAATATGCCCGGTATGTGCAGGGAAAATATATCGAAGAGCGGGCCGCCGCCCTGCCCCAACTATCACTGAATGGGGCGGGCTCCCTTGCCAAGGATGGCAGCAACCAGCTGGCCGGTTTGCCGGCCCAGCGTCAGTTCGGCAGGAGTGTGGATGTGACCCTGACCCAGCCGCTCTACACCTGGGGAAAACTCTCTGCCGCCATTACTGCGGCCGAGGTCGGCTTGAAAACCGCCGATGAACAGCTGCGGCTCTCTCGCCACGCCGTCCAGCGGGAGGTGTCAGCCGCCTATTTCAATGTCCAGCTGGCACGGGAACTTCACCACCTGGCCCGGGAGAACCGCGACCAGAAACAACGCCACCTGGAAGAGGCCACACGAAAATTACGTGCTGGAATCGCCACGGATTACGACGTGCTGGCCGCCGAAGTGGCGGTGGAAAACAGTCGCCCCGAAGTGATTCGCTCGGAAAACGCCGTTCGGCTGGCACGGGAACAGCTCCGTTTTCTTCTGGTGATGGGTAGTGACGATGTGGATACGGTGGGAACGCTTGAGCTGCCGACCGGAGGCCGTCTCCTGCCGACACAGAGTGACGAGGCGGTTCGGATAGCCGTAACGCACCGTCCCGAGTTGGCTGACCTCCGCCTGCGCATCGGCATGTATGACCAGTTGGTCACTATCGCGGCCGCTGAAAATAAGCCCCGTCTCGATTTGAAAGCCGGTGCCGGTTGGCACTGGCTCAGCCTCAACGATCCGCCCCCTGCCATGGATGCGGATGGTGCGGCATGGAGTGCGGGGGTTTATCTTACCTTCCCGTTCTTTGACGGCTATCGCACCGATGGCAAGGTGGCCCAGGCGAAGAGTGAGTTGCAGACAAAGAGAATCGAAGAAGCCCGGTTGCGGGACGACATTGCTCTGGAAGTAAGGCAGGCCGATTTTGCCCACCATGAGGCGACTGAGATTGTCACGGCTCTTTCCGGCACGGTCAAGCAGGCGGAGCGGTTGGTACAGATGGCGGAAAAGGGGTATGAACTGGGAGTCAAGATCAGGCTTGAAGTTGACGATGCCCAGCTCAACCTGCTCCAGGCCCGCAGTAATCTTGTCAGGGCGATCCGTGATCTCCGGGTGGCCGAGGTCACGTACCTCTGGGCAATGGGTGTGGTCGGAGAGTAAGGTGTGTTCCCCCTCTTTTTTACTATTGCTTTGACGCAATTTGTCCTCCGTGATATTTTGTAAACTTAACTTTAAGATAGGGAGAGATTTCATGGGTATTGTTGTTGTGGGGACGGTGGCGTTTGATACGGTTGAGACCCCTTTTGGCAAAGGGGAAAATGTCTTGGGAGGCTCTGCCACCTATTTTTCCACCTCCGCCAGTTTTTTTGCCGATGTGTCGCTGGTTGCCGTTGTCGGGGAAGATTTTCCTGAGGAACATGTGAGTTTTCTCCAGGGGCGTACCATTGATACGGCCGGCTTGCAGCGAATTCCGGGGAAAACCTTCCACTGGACCGGTCGGTATGGCTATGACCTGAACGAGGCTCAGACCCTCGATACCCAGTTGAACGTGTTGATGGATTTTCAGCCCGTGCTGCCCGAATCATATCGGGATGCCGAATATCTCTTCCTGGCAAATATTGACCCGGATCTTCAGATGCAGGTGCTGGAGCAGATGCGTAACCCGAAGTTGGTGGCCTGTGATACCATGAACTTCTGGATCTCCTCCAAGCCGGAGGCACTGAAAAAAGTTCTGCAAAAAGTTGATATCGTTGTCATCAATGAGGGGGAAGCCCGGCAGTTTACCGGCGAGGCAAATCTGATCAAGGCCGCCCGGCAGATCATTGCCCTCGGCTGCAAACGCCTGGTGATCAAGCGGGGCGAATATGGTGTGCTGATGGTTACCGCTGACTCGGTCTTTGCTGCTCCGGCCTATCCGCTGGAAGAGGTCTTTGATCCGACCGGTGCCGGTGACACCTTTGCCGGTGGCTTTATGGGATACCTGGCCAACAGCGGCGACCTCTCGGAAGAGGGGGTGCGTCAGGCCATTATCTTCGGCAGTGTGATGGCTTCATTCAACGTGGAGGATTTCAGTCTGGATCGGATGAAACGTTTGGAACACTCTGAGATTCAGGCTCGTTTTGCCAGCTTTAAGGCCTTGACACATTTTAGTGACATCTCCGCTTGTTGAGGGGAAACGGTGCCAGGGGTGGGTGGATGATGAAAAAATGCGACTACATGGCGGTGCTGCTCTGTGCGACTCTGATTGCCGGTTGCGTATCCGGACGGGGGCAGAGCAACAACAAGCCAAATTCGGCGTCTTATCATTATCAAATGGGGCTCTCCTATCTTGGTGAGCGGAACTATACCGCTGCTCTTTTTGATCTTACCGAAGCTGAAAGGCTCGATCCGGCCAACCCCGATGTTCTCTATAACCTGGGTATGGCCTACATCGGCAAGAAACGCCCCGACCTTGCCGAGGCAAAGTTGCAGAAAGCCATTTTGCTGAAACCGAACTTTTCTGTGGCGCGTAACGATCTCGGGGTGGCCTATCTTGATATGAAACGGTGGGACAGTGCCATTACCCAGTTCAAGATTGTCAAGGATGATCTGTTTTATGAGAATAATGAAAATGCCTGCATAAACCTGGGTCTTGCCTATCTGGGCAAAGGGGATTTCCCCCGGGCTCAGGCGGAGTTGCAGGCAATGACCGCACAGGATCCGCGTAATCCGGTGGCACACCTGTCACTGGGGCGGGTCTGGTACGCCATGGACAGGAGCGAACAGGCCATAACCGAGTATACCAGGGCTCTGGAGATATACCGTGACTACGGTGCTGCCCACTATTTTCTGGGTCAGGTACAACTTAAGCTCAACAGGATTGAGGCGGCCCGTGCTTCCTTCAAGGAGGCGGTGCGGCTCATCCCGGAAACTGAGTTGGGTCGCATTGCCCTTGGGTACCTGGATTTGCTGAAATGAGAGGAACCATGGCGTTGGAACAGAGTGCCGGTGGGCAGGATTCGTCGGGAGGCTCACCGGGAACCATCCTGCGACGTTGTCGCGAGTTTCATGGGATCAGCCTCGAAGAGGCCTCGGAAGCGACGAAAATAGGTGTTTCCCATTTGAAAGCCCTGGAAGAGGATCAGATCCGTGAGTTTGCCAATCATGTCTATCTCAAGGGGTTTCTCCGTATTTACGCCGCCTATCTGGGGTTAAACGCTGAAGATGTGGCCCGAATGTACGACAAGCTTTTTGGAGTACAGGCCGAGAAACCGGAGGAATTGCGGAATAGTACCCCGCTCCACGCAGAACCGCGTCGGCTGGTGGTATTGAAAAAACTGGTATTTCCCGCACTGCTGCTGCTGGTTATACTTATCTTCGCCTCATTTTACAAACGATCGGGTACTCCGCCGGTGCGGCCACTGCCACCAGCCGTTGCTCTCCCAGTCCTGTCGACACCTGCCGTGCAGAAGGGGGTCAGTTCTGCATCCCGCCGTCAAGAACCTCCGTCCCTTCTCCCGGCAAAGGGGGAGGCCGTCCGTTCACCCCAGGTGATGATTCAAAAAAACGTACCGAAATCCCGGGCGGCTGAAGCGGTTACAAGGGGATTGATTCTTAAGGTGAAGGCAACCCAGTCAACGCTTGTCACGGTGACCATAGACAGTACGGTGCCACAACAGTATGAACTTGCGGTGGGAGATGTGGTGGAGTGGAAAGCCGATAAAAAAGTTGCTATGGAACTGGGGAGTGCCGATGGTGTGGATATAGAACTGAACGGCAAGCCATACAAGGCTCCCGGAACGTCCGGGAAGCCGGTGTACTTTGAGCTTGAAGCCGATGGTGCTGTCACAGTGCCATAAGAGATAATCGTCCGAGGGAGGCGGGAGAATAGAGTGGAAGAGATTAAGAAAAAGATATTAGTTGTGGATGACGAGGAAAACGTGCGGGTTGCGCTTTCAAAGTTGCTCTCCCATGATGGTTTTGAGGTTGTGAGTGCCGGCAATGGCCGGGCAGCACTTGACGCTCTCCGGGGCTCTGTAATAGATTTGATTATTACCGATCTGAATATGCCGGAGATGAACGGCCTTGACTTCTTGCGGGAGATTAACCGGGACTATCCCGGCAGCAATGTCATTATGGTTACGGCCTATGGAGAAGTGGAATCATTTCTTGAAGCCATGACTCTGGGGGCCTTTGAGTACATTAACAAGCCTCTGAAATATGACGATTTGAAAAAAACCATTGATAAAATATTCAAGGTTCCCGCTCTGTAACACTACCACGGAGGTTATTATGAAAACATTCAGTAACATACTGGTCGCCGTTGATTTCTCTGAAAACTCAGAACACGCCTTTGACTACGCAGTGACGCTGGCAAGCCAATTCAATGCAGAGCTGACGGTGCTGCATGTAATCAATGAACCGGTTGATTTGCGCGGTTTTTATGTGCCCCATATCTCCTTTGAACAGCTGGAAAAAGAGATCGAAGAGAGTGCCGTCAAGATGATGGAACGTTTCTGCAGCTCCCGCATGGGCACCTTTACCAACTTCCGGACAGCCATAGTCACCGGCATACCCTATGACGAAATAATTACTGCTGCCGCACGAATGGATGCATCCCTGATCGTGCTTGGAACCCATGGCCGTACCGGTCTGGATCGTATCCTCTTTGGCAGCACGGCCGAGCGGGTTGTCCGTTCCGCCCCCTGCCCGGTATTGTCGGTCAGGATGCCGGCCTAGAAGCCGGGTCTGTGTAATGCCCTATCTCTATCGTAATCTCATCGCCTCACCCCAGGATCCGGAAACACAGCTTCCGGATCTGCTGGCTGCACGGCTTGCCGTGCCTGCAACCTCCCTACATGATGTCTTCATCGTTCGCAAAGGGATAGACGCCCGAAAAAAGCCACAGATTAAACTAGTTTATACACTCTCCTTTAACGTCGATCGGTCGCTACGTTCCCGCCTGGAGGCTAATCCTGCGGTCGAGTGGCAGGAGGAAACCCACGCTCCGCCCCCCCCTCGGCTCGTCTCATCTCAGCGTATCGTCATTGTCGGCAGTGGGCCGGCAGGGCTGTTCGCCGCTTTGCGCCTTGCCGAATACGGTCTGACGGCAACCATTGTCGAGCGGGGTGAACCGGTGGAACAACGCTCCCGCTCGGTGCAGCAGTTCTGGCGTGACGGAACCCTCAATCCCGAATCAAATGTCCAGTTTGGTGAGGGGGGTGCCGGAACTTTTTCCGATGGCAAGTTGACCTGCCGGACCAAGGATCCCCTTGTTCACTGGGTACTTGATCGGTTAATTTCTTTTGGTGCTCAGCCGGAAATCGGCTATCTTGCCAAACCCCATATCGGAACTGACCGTTTGAAAAGCGTTATCAGTACACTCCGTACCCATCTTATTGACAGAGGTTTTACGGTCAGATTTGACACCCGGCTCACCGACCTGACTATTACCGGCGGTACGCTTACTGCCATTACCGTCAATGACAGCGAAGAGATCCCCTGTGACCGGCTGATTCTTGCCACCGGCCACAGTGCCCGGGATACCTTCCAGCTTCTGGAACAGCGGGGGGTGCCACTCCAGGCAAAGCCCTTTGCCATGGGCCTCAGGGTGGAACATCCCCAGGAGTTGGTAAACCTGATTCAGTACGGTCGTCAGACCGCAGCATGTCTTCCGGCGGCCGATTATGCGGTCACCTGGAACAATGCCTCCACCGGCAGGAGTGCCTATTCGTTCTGCATGTGTCCCGGGGGGGTGGTGGTAGGTGGTGCCTCTGAAGCGGGTGGTGTGGTAACCAACGGCATGAGCGGCCAATATCGCAATTCACCTTTTGCAAACAGTGCGCTGGTGGTCAACATTCGTGAAACGGATTTTGCTGGTGAGGGACCCTTGGGAGGGATGCGACTGCAACGGATTTGGGAACAGCGGGCTTTTACTGCCGGTGGTGGTGCTTTCAAGGCACCGGCTCAGAATCTCATGGCGTTTCTTAATATGCCGGGTAAGGGGGGACTTCGCTCCAGCTATCGTCCCGGCATCACTGACACCGATCTTGCCACCGTACTTCCCCCCTACGTTATTGGGGCTCTTCGGGAAGGGATTGTAGACTTTGGCCGCAAAATGAGGGGGTTTATCACCGCCGAAGCAACGCTCATCGGCATCGAATCCCGCACCTCTTCCCCTGTTCGCATCCTGCGCGGCAGCGGTTTTGAGTCGGTCGGTGTGTCAGGGTTGTACCCGGCGGGAGAGGGTGCCGGTTATGCGGGGGGAATCATGAGTTCCGCCCTGGATGGCATCAGAATAGCCGACGTCATCGGGAAAAGCCTGTCGGACCTCTGACAAATCTGTGGTAAGCCTGGGTGCTGTTTCCCCGCAAATTATCTGGCAACATCCCCGCAGCCCCCTATGCAATCTGTCGCATAAATGCCCCGTAACGGTTTTCCCCCTGGAGTATTTTCACACCGGGGAATGGAGTGCGTCCTCGAACCATCCGGTAATATATGCCGGAATCATTGGTCTCGCCGATCAGCACCGCACCAATTACCCGCTGCTTTATATCCAGAAACAGCTTGCGAAAGCGTCCGCCACACCGATTGCCGGACGTCACCGTATGGGGAGCATCGTCGGCACAGTAGCCAACTACAGCCACATCCAGGCCAAACACTTCGGTAATGTTGTTTTTCATGCTCCCTTCATAGGCAGAACGCAATCCACACATGGTGAGAGCCGCATGCTCCCCCTGTTCCACGGCGGTAATCCAGTTCCCCTGAACGGTTTTCAGGCCGGTTACGTAGTCTTTCCCCTCTGCCGCATCGCCAGCGGCAAAGATATCCGGGTGGTCGGTCTGACAGAAGTCGTCGATCAGGATGCCATCCCGCACCGCCAGTCCCCCCTCCCGTGCCAGTGTGGTATTCGGCACCACCCCCTTGCCCACCAGCAACGCATCGGCTGTCAGGCAACTGCCGGACGCCAGTGACAGCCCCAGTCGCTCTCCTTCAGTCACATCGCTGATGTCATCCCGCTTGTGCAAGAACACGCCAGCCGAGATGAAATGCTCCTCCAACAGTGCCGCCGATTCACCATCAAGCAGACGGCTGAAGATCCGGTCAGAGCCCACGATCAGATGCCGTTCAACGTCCCGTGGCAGGTGGGACAGCACCGGTACGCTTACCAGGCCGGCACCGAGGGCAGCCACGCTTCGGGCATGCTTGAGCAGCAATGCCAGTTTTTCCGCATCGGCCATATGTCGCAGGGTGCTGACCTGTGCCATCCCCTCCCGGAAGGGGCGTGCTTCACTACCGAGTGCCAGGAGCAGTTTGCCGTAACCGACCACCATCCCATCGTCAAGCTGAACCTCATGACGTACGGCGTCCAGCCTGACCGCACTTCTTCCGAAAAGGGGCGTTACCCCCCCATCGGTATAAAAAGCATGATCGACAATATGGAGGTTGCTTTTAGGGGTTTTGCCGCCGATGAAGTAGGGGGTTAATACCCGGGAATAGGCCGGGTAATCCTCCCGGTCTATCAACCCGATGGTCAGACGGTCCGAATAACGGCGAATGGTGCGAATAGCCTGCAATCCGGCGGCACTGTTGCCGATAATGACGATATCATAATAATGGTGAGACATGATTCCTCCCTTAAAAACGGGAGAAGCCCCACGGGGGGGCTTCTCTGCGGCTCAGCGGTTGCGACTATGCCAGTCCAAGTTCTGCCAGTTTTTCAGTGGTAGGTATACCCTGGACATCCCATCCCCTGACCCGGTAGTACTCAGGCAGCATCTCGGGGAGACGGGAAACAGCCCCCTTCATGGGGCCGTCCGGCAACGGTTCGTCGAGGATACGTTTTGGCAGGGTATCCTGAGCGGGGGAAATGCCCGCCTTCAGATTAAAGAGCCGCTCCATGTTCCAGATGCGTTCACCGGCGGCCATTAGTTGGTCTTCGGAACAGGCCAAGCCTGTTGCCCCGTTGAGCAGTCTGGTTACCTGGGGCACGCCGATGCTGAAGGTGGTGAACAGGCAGACACCGGCTGAATCAACCAAGGCCGTCACATCCTGAAATGCCTTGGCCCAGGCGGCCTTCCCTTCGATAGCCTGGGGATCGAGTTTTTCCGGGAGGCCGAGGATTTCCGGCGAAACCAGATATCCCCGCACATGGCAGGCACCCCGGTTGCTGGTGGCATACTCCAGCCCCATTCCCTGAATGGCCCGGCCGTCATAGGCCGGAAACTCCTGCTTTTTGACCGTCATGGAGAATTCCGGGGCTCCGTAGCTTTCCGCCAGTCGAGCGGAACCGAGGCCGAGCTGCGTGCCGAACCCTTCCCCTTTGCCGGTCAGCTCCACCAGCTTGACCATGGCATTGCTATCTCCAAAATTGAGCGGCATGCCAACTTCCTCTTCCGTAATCAAGCCCCGCTGGTACAGCTCCATGGCACATGCCACGGTAGAACCCATGGTTATGGTGTCCATGCCATATTCGTCGCAGAGATAGTTTGCCTTCACAATCGCCGCCATATCGGAGACACCGCAGGTGGCGCCAAGTGACCAGAGCGTTTCATATTCGGGCCCTTCACCACTACCGGAGAAGCGCGGATCCACCAGTTTCGTTAGCCGGCCACAGGCGATCACGCACCCCATGCACCCCTTGTTTCGCTTCAGAAATGTCTGTACCAGCCGTTCGCCAGAGATATCCTCGGCCTTGTCAAAGGTGCCAAATTGGGAGTTATTGGTTGGCAAGCCACCGCTTTGATTTATAATGTTGACCAGAATGGCCGTGCCAAGTGCCGGGAGCCCTTCACCGGTAACCGGATGCTGCCGGAGCATTTTCAATGTTTCCCGCGCCGCCTCACGGAATCCGGGGGCATCGGCCACCCCAACACCTCCGGTACCACGGACCGCAATGGCTTTCAGATTTTTACTCCCCATGACCGTGCCGACACCACTCCGTCCGGCGGCACGGTGTTTGTCATTCACAACACAGGCGTAGCGCACCAGTTTTTCACCGGCCGGGCCGATGCAGGCCACCTTGGCATCGCCATGGAACTCGGCTCGTATCAAATCTTCAGTTTCATCGGTGGTTTTTCCCCACAAATGGCCGGCATCTGCCAATTCGGCATACTGATTATGTATTCTCAGATAGAGCGGCTGCTCCGCCTTTCCTTCGACAATAACCAGGTCAAAGCCGGAATATTTCAATTCACAGGGAAAATACCCCCCGGAGTTTGAACAGGCGACCGTGCCGGTCAACGGCGACTTGGTGACCACCATGTAACGGCCATTCGCCGCACCGTAGGTACCGGTCAGGGGGCCGGTGGCGAAGATAAGCTTATTCGCAGCATCCAGAGCGTCCACGGCCGGATCAACCTCTTCCGTCAGGTATCTGGTGGCAAGCCCGCGCCCCCCCACATAGGCGGCGGCCCATTCCATATTCAACGCTTCAATGGTACAGGTTTTATCAGAAAGATTGACTCTCAAGAGTCTTCCCTGCCAGCCATTTCCCATGTCACACCTCCCCCTGTCCGTCTTTCATCGTTCTGGCAAACTTCAGCACCTTTTCCCGTAATGGCAGATCTTCTTCCGAAAACTTCAGGCAATGGGTCGGACAGAAGGCCACGCATTCGGGAAATTCGGAACCACAGAGATTACATTTATCTGCCTTGCCGGTTTCAGGCAGATATCTGATCATCCCAAACGGACAGGCACTGACACAGGTGCGGCAGCCGACACATTTTACCTCATCTACGGTCACGATTCCGCTCTTCATATCCTTGTCGATTGCCCCCTTCGGGCAGGCCTTTCGGCACCACGGATCCTCACACTGCATACAGGTCACCGTAATAAACTGGGCATCCTCCATAAATACCTCGTTGATAATACGGGACTTACTCGGCGCAAACTCACCCCGGTGTCTGAACGAACAGGCCAATTCACAGCTTTTGCATCCAATACAGTTGGACGGTTCTATGCGAATCAACTTTTGCATGGTCAACCTCCCTTTAATGGCATCCCCGTAGTGGCTACAATGGATACGGGGTGTTGTGCAGCACTATATTAAAAGAACAGCAAAACTAGGTGCTTGAATCATCAATGCGGAACAGCGCACTCAACAGTCTACCGGACAATTTTCCTGCAAACCTGAAGGTGGGTCAAGAAAAAAAATATTCATGTACCGTCGCTCATACACAATCTTTACCAAAATAAATTTTTCTTGAATTTCATGCTTGACAACACATAAAATTGTATTAAGATAAAAAGCATCCTGTTAGGAATTAAATACGCGTGAAAGGAGACCATGCCAATGTGGACTGCAAGATTCAGAATTCGTCCGGTTTCCCACTGTAAAGAGGGTTGCCCTCGTTAGCCCGCCGCCACACGGCAGCGGGCGTCCCCTAAAAGCTCCCCTGCCCACCGGCACGGGAGCTTTTTTTTGTGGTTACGGCGGTTCTCTGCTATAGTGGGAAGTCGTCTGTCAATGCCACTCCAACCTACTGGGAAAATTGCATGAAAAAGATAATCATCAGCGTCACCATTCTCCTGCTGCTTACCGCCATTGGCGGATATGTTTTCTACCGCCGCAGCCCGGACATTACCTATCGTACCGCCAAAATCGAGCGGGGTTCCCTTGTCTCAACGGTGGCGGCCACCGGTAACCTTTCTGCGGTTATCACGGTGCAGGTCGGCACCCAGGTGTCCGGCACCATTCAAAAACTGTACGTCGATTACAACTCACGGGTAAAAAAGGGGCAGGCCATCGCCGAGATTGACCCGGCACTCTTCAACGCCTCCGTGGAACAGGCCGAGGGGAATTTCCGGGTTGCCGAGGCCAATCTTCAAAAAGCCCGGGTTGCCCTCAAGGATGGGGAACGTACCTACCAGCGGAACCGGAAGTTGTTGGCGGACGGCATCATTTCCCAGGGTGATTTTGATACGGCTGATACTGCATTCCAGACAACCCAGGCGGTGGTAAAGGCTGAAGAAGGAGCCCTTGCCCAGGCGCGGGGGGCACTGTTACAGTCGAAAACCAATCTGCGCTATTCGACCATTCGCTCACCGGTGGATGGGGTGGTGATCTCCCGTGCCATTGACGTGGGGCAGACGGTGGCCGCTTCGTTCCAAACCCCGACCCTGTTTACCATCGCCCAGGATCTGACCAAGATGCAGATTGAGGTGAGTGTGGACGAGGCGGATATCAGCCGGATAAAGCTTGGCCAACTGGCCAACTTTACCGTTGACTCCTATCCCGAACAGACCTTTCGGGGCAAGGTCGTCCAGATTCGCACCGCTCCGGTGATTAACCAGAATGTGGTTACCTATGCCGTGGTTGTTACCGTGGACAACAGCGATTTGAAACTGATGCCCGGCATGACCGCCAACGTTTCCGTTGAAGTTGCGAAACGGGATGATGTGCTGAAGCTGCCCCTGGCCGCACTCCGCTTCAAGCCGAAGGGCAAAGGGGACGACGTCAAGAGTAAACCAAAGTCAGATGTCATGAGGGGGGGCACCTCAACCCCGGCAAAGGGGGGAGACGGAGCACCCCAAAAGGCCAAGGAAAAGCTGCTTCAGGTCTACCTGCTTAAAGAGGGTAAGCCGGTGCCGGTATCGATATCAACCGGGATCGCCAACGGTACCAGCATGGAAATCATCGGCGGTACCCTTCCGGAAGGGGCCGACGTCATCGTTGAGCAGATAGGGGGGGACAGCAAGAAAAAAGCGGGTGGTTCTCCCATGGGGCCACGGTTTTAATGGCTCCCGTCATCTCTCTGGCCGATATCCGCCGGGTGTTTACCATGGGCGACCAGCAGTTTGAGGCACTGAAGGGGATCTCCTTTGCCGTTGCTGCCGGTGAATTTGTGGCCATCATGGGTGCCTCCGGCAGCGGTAAATCTACCTGCATGAATATCCTTGGCTGTCTCGACATCCCCACCTCTGGAAGGTATCATCTTGATGGTCTTGACGTGGGGGGGATGGGGACCGATCAGTTGGCCGAAGTGAGAAATAAAAAACTGGGCTTTGTGTTTCAGGGGTTCAACCTGCTGGCGCGGACTCCGGCCATTGAAAATGTGGAACTTCCCCTGGTGTATGCCGGAATCGCGGCACGGGAACGACGTACCATGGCCCAGCGGGCACTGGAACAGGTGGGACTGGCCGGCAAGGAGTATAACCATCCGAGCCAACTGTCAGGTGGGCAGCAGCAGCGGGTAGCGATTGCGAGGGCGCTGGTCAACAACCCGGCGGTGATCCTGGCCGATGAGCCGACCGGCAACCTTGACAGCAGCACCAGCGAAGAAATAATGGGACTTTTCACTGCTCTCAACCGGCAGGGGATTACCATCATTATGGTTACTCACGAGCGGGATGTGGCGGAGTATGCGGCACGGCAGATCACCTTCCGGGATGGCAGAATTATTTCCGACGCTCAGACCAAGCACGTAGGTCAACAGGGATAGCCGATGGATTTTCTTCAAACCGTTAAAATCGCCCTTCGGGCCCTGCGTACCAACAAGATGCGCTCATTTCTGACCATGCTCGGCATCATTATCGGCATTGCCGCCGTCATTGCCATGATGGCGGTCGGTTCCGGTGCCAGTTACGTCATCTCCCAGCAGATTGCCAGTATCGGCAGCAATATCATTCTGGTGCTGCCCGGTTCCACCACTAGTGGCGGCCTGCGGAGCGGCAGTGGCGGTTCCCAGACCCTGACCAGTGATGACGTGAAGGCGATTATGGCCGAGTGCCCCTCCGTGGATCTGGCGGCACCGACGGTACGCAGTTCGGCACTGGTGGTGTTCGGCAACCTGAACTGGTCAACGGTACTCATGGGAACGACACCGGAGATGTTTGAAATCCGGGAATGGGCAATCAGCTCGGGGCGCAGCATCAATCAGCAGGATGTGGATGGTGCCGCCAAGGTTTGCCTGTTGGGGCAGACCGTGGCCGAGAATCTGTTCGGCTCTTCCGATCCGGTGGGGAAGATGGTGCGCATCAAGAAAGTGCCGTTTACGGTGATCGGCCTCCTTGAGCGTAAAGGGCAGTCCCCCCAGGGGCAGGATCAGGATGACGCGGTATTTGTGCCACTCCGGACAGCCCAGCGCAATCTGATTCGCTCCCCGTTTCCCAACTCGGTGGGAGCGTTGATGGTCAAGGGGAAGAGTGAGGCACTGCTTGCCAAGGCCGAAGAAGAAGTCAACAGCCTGCTGAAACAGCGGCACCGCATTACCGGCAGCAAGGAAGCTGACTTTTCAACACGTAATCTGTCGGAGATTCTGGCGGTAGCTGAACAGTCGGCCAAGGCCATGTCCCTGCTGCTGGGTGCCGTGGCCTCCATTTCTCTGCTGGTGGGGGGGATCGGCATCATGAATATCATGCTGGTTTCCGTGACCGAACGCACTCGGGAAATCGGCATCCGCATGGCCATTGGTGCCAAGAAAAATGACATTCTGCTCCAATTTATGACGGAAGCGGTACTGCTGACCATGCTGGGGGGGATAATCGGTATCGCCCTCGGTGCCGGAGGGGCTACGGTGGTCTCCCGCATGCTCTCCTGGCCCACACTCATCTCTTTTCAATCAATTGCCATTGCCTTTGTCTTTTCCGCCGTGGTAGGAATATTTTTTGGCTTCTACCCTGCCAAAAAGGCCGCTGGCCTTAACCCCATCGATGCCCTGAGGTATGAATAACATGACCGATTGTCCAATGTGCCACCGCTGGGAGAGTGATACGGAGCTGCGTATCATCGAACTGTGCCATTCCTTTGTCGTGCTGAATCGTGACCAGTTTTTCCCCGGCTATACCCTGCTGTTCACCAAACAGCATGTCACCGAACTGTTCCATCTTGACCCCGAGGTACGCAGCGGCCTGATGGCAGAGGTGAGCAGAGTTGCCCAGGCACTCCAGACGGTTTTTACTCCGACCAAGATAAACTACGAACTGCTGGGCAATATGGTTCCCCACATGCATTGGCACCTGGTGCCCCGTTTTTCATCGGATGCGCTCTGGCCCCGCCCCCTCTGGGCGGAGCCCCATGAAGAGCTGTTGCTGGCACCGGATGACTATGGACAGCGCATCGCAGCAATTCGGGGTGCCCTGACATGATCACATCCTCTCTCCATACGCTTGACAACGGCCTGCGGGTTGTCTGTGTTGCAATGCCCCATCTCCATTCGGCCGAACTGGCGATTTACCTCAAGGTTGGGGGTCGGAACGACCCCCCGGGACGGGAGGGATTGTCCCATTTTCTGGAGCATATGCTCTTTCGGGGCACGGCCGAGTATCCAACATCCCTCGCCATTGAATCGGCCTTCGAGGTCATCGGCGGAGCCCCCAATGCGGCCACCGATGCGGAGTCCACCTATTATTATTCACGGGTACATCCGGACAGTGTGAAAAAAGCCATGGAAATATTCACCTCCATGCTGATGCAACCGCTGATGACCGGCATTGATGTTGAACGGCGTATCATCGCAGAAGAAGCTCGCGAAGATCTCAATGAGCAGGATGAGGAGGTTAATGCCGATACCATCGTGAGTCGCATGCTCTGGCCACGGCACCCCCTCGGGATGCCGACCATCGGCACCCTTGAGAGTATTGCCGCCATCGACCGGGGCGATCTGGAACGACACCTGAATACCTACTATATTCCGGGTAATGCGGTGCTGGTGGTTTCAGGTCCCGTGGCAAGTGAAGCCATTTTTGCTGCTGCAGCAGCCTGTTTTGGTCACTGGCAGGCCCGGAATGTCCCACAACCGCTGCCGGTGACGTTCCGTTACCAGGGACCGCGCTTTCAATGTGTCCAGGATTCAGATAGCCAGATGAACCTGCAGATTGCCTTCCTTGGCTTCGCCCGTGATGACCGCCGTTTCATGGCACTCCGTTTCCTGCGGCGTATCCTTGCCGGGGGGGGGAGTTCCCGGCTTCATCTGCGCCTGCGGGAAGAGTTGGGCATTATCTATTCGGTGGATGGTTCCATCGGTGCCTATGACGAAACCGGCTGCCTGGCATTTGACCTCTCCACTGCCCCTGCAACCCTGCTTCCGGCAATTGAGGCAACCTTTGAAGAGCTGTTACAGATGGTAACCACCCCGGTGCCGGAGAGTGAGCTGTCCCGTATCGGTAATTCCTATGTCTTCGATCTGGAGTTCAGCCGTGACTCTGCCTGTGAAATGGGGGGGCGCTATGGCTGGGGCGAACTGATGGGGGTGGTGAGAAGTATTGAAGAGGATCAGGCCGATTCTCGCAGTGTTACGTCTGCTGACGTTCAGCGGACGGCACGGGAACTTTTTGCTCCGGAAAATCTGCGACTGGTGGCGGTTGGCTCCTGGAAGCGGGGGATGAAGAAAGCGGTGCGGGAACTGATTGCCGCTTACCAACGGGGATACGCTGAAGCCGTTGCGTCAGGCTGTTAACCGATCCCGGTCAAACTCCCGGCAGGTTTTCAGGATGGAGGCGAGCAGTGGAACCACTGAAGGGGGAATGGTGGCGAAGCTGACGCCGATTCCGGGTGCCGATTTTCCCCCCCACGGCTTTATCCAGCGAATAGATGCCTCAAGCGTGAAGCCGCAATCAACAAACGCGATAGAGATAGCGCGTTCCCCGGCAAATCTCTCCGAAAAGACATCCACAATAAACGCTCCCCCCCACGAGATATTCTGGGTGAATCCCCGGTGTTCCCACCCGTTACAACTGACAATAGTTGAAAGACAGAGGGGGTGACGTCGGTGGGCACGCAGGGTACGGGGGGTGAATGCTTGGCAGGTGACCGCGAGGAAATCGTCCAGGCTCTTGTCCTGCTTGGCATTGCCCGGCATTGTCATGGGAATCAGCATGGTTCCCATGGTACGTACCCGCAGGGTCGGAAAAAAGTTGGCCAGAGTGTAGGCCACAACTTTCTCTTCTCCTTTTGATTTAATTATGGAAGGGAGGTCAATAAGCAGGCCGCCGTACAAGCCTCCAAGAGCCAACTCCTCCGCTTCACAAAAAGAGGCACAGCAGGCGACTTGAACCCCAAGGTTCCGGAGAGTAGCTGCTAAAGCGGCTCGTGAATCATCTGAGTACGAAACGACCAGGATGGGATGTAGTGGCTGTTGCAAAAAGTCTCTCAAAAGGGTAACCGAAGGATACAGGTTTAATCTTCAATAGAAAGCGCGACCATAAACCATTCGTCATCGGTGGCAAACTTAAGGGTAACGTTTTCAATGTCATTACCGGATGTGACCATATAGTCGGCACCATTGACCACCGAAGGGGTTGACAGTTGGATGTCAGAACCGCCTTTTGACAGATGCTGTTTAAAGGAGCCGGCAACCATATTGGCGATTTCACCCATGGCATCATTGACGTCATCATCAATTTCCGTTACTTCCATACCAAGCATTAACGAGGTAAAGGAGAGAGCCAGTCCCCAGGGGACATGGACACTTACCAGGCCGTTATAGGTTCCGGCCAGTCCAACCATGGCGGTCAGGCACTCGGTAAAGTGGGTGGTAATATCAACCTGAATCGGCAAATGCATCAGATCTTCCACCCCGACCATATTGATAAAAACATCCTGAACATCTTTGATGAGGCTTTTGACCATCTCAGCTTCAGTCATGTTGATTGCTGCAAGTGTTTCAGCCCTCATTGCCATGGCTTCTCTCCCTTCGGTACAATTAAATATAGAGCGACTATGAATAAACGGATTTCCGTGGAAAAATCACAAGGGATTCTACAGTACTTTTCAAAAGGGTCAAGGTGATTTTACCTCTTGCGCCCTATTAACCTGAAATTTCCCCAACATCCTACCGATAGGCCGTCGCGAGCACCGTCATTTTTATTCTGCCAATGATGGCAATGACTGGTGCCATATCCTCAGGAAGGCTCCCTTCAAGGAATTTCAGGTGGGTCACGTTGGCAGGCAGCTGATTGTAGGTGGGATCCACCGAAACCCAGCTGTTTCCCAGGAAGCTCTCTGCCCAGCTATGATAGAGAAACCCCTTCCCCTCAAGATAGACCAGTCCTGATACAAAACGGGTCGGAATGCCGATGGCCCGGGCCAGTGCGGTATAGAGACGGGCGTGGGTCTGGCAGTTGCCGCTTTTTAACTTAAAACTTTCAACGGCACTGCCGCCATCGGCAACGGTATCGTATAACCAATCCGCTGTCCAGGCGGCCAATACCTTTGCCTTCTCCTCGGTGCGGGGAAACTTGTCCGTCAGGCGCCGCGCCGTGGTGACGATTTCCGGCGCGTCGGACTCGATCTTGGCCGATGGCCTCACCAAGGTGTCGGATGGTTGCTCACTGGCTGATATCGCTGTTGCTGCGGCCAGCGTGCCGGTTTTAAAGAGAACCCGGCCGTCACCAACCTTGACGGCCTGTTGCCCCGCTCCTTGAAACAACGGCAATGCCTCATTCCAATTATGTATCTCGATAGCCAGTCCCGCAAGCTTCTGCACCTCCTTGAGTGGCGGTGTGATGGGTACCAGGCTGAAGTCATATATCAGATCTTTTTTGGCGAGTGCCCAGTTGCTGATAAAATGGCCCAATGCCTCTGGTCGTTCTGCACGGGTAATCACCAAACCGTCACGCACTGATTCTTCGACCGTATCCCCCCCGCCGTCAATCCAGATATCATTGGTGACAAAAGGATACAGTGTGTTGCGCAGCTTGAGAGCCCGCTTTCCTGTCGAGGTTTTATCCTCACCCAGCACGGTAATCTGAATATCTTTTATTTTGAGCTCTTCCGGATCGAATAGTTGCACTTTATAGACGGCACCCCTGTTCACCGATCGGAACAGCGGGTAATAGTTGAGCAGGGGCCATGGATAGATATCACCTTTGTAGGAGAGGGACTTGTCGGACGCTTTGCCGTTAAGCTCGTGGGTAATCTGGAGTGCGCTGCCGTTGGCCCGGCCACTTACGTGGGAGGAGACGCCGTTGACGGTCTGCTCGATGTCAAATACTTTGAGAGCCAGACCCTGGGAGACCACATAGGTCTCGCGCAGGGACGCTTCCCGTGAGTAATTCATCACCTTCACCCGGATGCTGCCGTTGCCCTCAATACGATAGCCATCGGCCAGTTTCTCAATATTCTGCCGGTAAAAGCCGACTCGTTCTTCGTTCAGATAAATGCCAAACCACCGCTCCGAGAGCGGTAATGTGTCGATGTGACCAAAAGGTGCTGCGGAAACAACGGCAGTTCCTGAGAGCAGGGCGAGGCAGAGTACAAGGAATGTAAGCAGAACGTTCATCTAGTCAAGGTCGCTTTACAGTGGAGAACGTGTGGTGGTGCCACTACCGTCGTTGTTATGGTCAGGAGATGATTGCGGGTCGTAAAAAACGACGCGGTTTCTCCCCGTGGTCTTTGCCCGGTAGAGCGCGTCATCGGCAAGCTTTATGAAACTGTCAACCCCCATGGACTGGCCGGAAGAAAAGCTGGCAACACCGAGGCTTGCCGTCAGGGTGATACCCTCCAGTTCTGCGTAAAATTGTATGCCCTGGAGCGCGTGGCGAATACGTTCTGCCACGAGCAGTGCATCTTTGAGCGTAGAATCGGGCAGAATCGCCACAAATTCCTCCCCCCCATAGCGTGCCGCACAGTCATATTTGCGGAGCTCTTTCTGGAGTTGAAGGGCAACTTTTTGCAGAACCACATCTCCCTGTAGATGTCCGAACCGGTCATTAACCTGCTTGAAGTGATCAATATCAAGGATGATCAAGGACAGGCTCCCCCCCTTTCTACTGCTCCGCTGCATCTCCTTTTCCAGGGCCTCCATCATGTAACGCCGGTTAAAGAGGCCGGTCAGGTGGTCCGTATTAGAAAGTTCCAGCAGCAGCTCATTGGAGCGTTTCAGTTCGTCCTGTAATTTCTTTATCTTGAGGTGAACTCTGACCCGCGCCACCAGCTCCTCATGGTCGAACGGCTTGGTGATATAGTCACTGGCTCCCAGTTCAAGCCCTTTGATTTTTCGCTCTCGATCATTCATGCCGGTGAGAATGATGACCGGCACATCCTGAAGGTCGGGGCGCGCCTTAAGCATATTAAGAAATTTGAAGCCGTCGATGCGGGGCATCTCAAGATCACACAAGATGACATCCACCGGAGCGGACAGCAGTTTTTTAAAGCCTTCAAGGCCGTCTTCCGCCTCATAATAGCGGGAAAAAAGATTAAAAGACTCCAGAGTTCGGATAATCTGCTCACGAACTGTCACGGAATCATCTATGATGAGGGCACTTGAAGGCATAGTTATTCAGTCTAGTCCAATTGACGTGAAAACTCAATTAATAAAATAAAATTTTACATCAGAACAGCCGACATATCCTGTTGAAGTCCATAATTATTTTTATGGGCATTGTTTTGTCTATCAGAGCATGGTTTCCTGAGCCAGACGCTTCATTTCCGAAATGGTGGCCGTGTAGTCTGACGCACCGAAAACGGCACTTCCAGCCACAAAAACATCGGCACCGGCATGGGAAATGCGGGCGATGTTGGAGGGTTTGACGCCACCATCAACTTCCAGTTCTGCCTCAGAGCCGCAACTGTCAAGTATGGCACGCAGCGAACGGATTTTCGGCAGACAGGATTCGATGAAGCTCTGGCCGCCAAAGCCGGGATTGACGGTCATGAGCAAGACCAGATCAAGATCTTCGATGATATGGTCGAGAGCCGTCAGAGGGGTCGCTGGGTTCAGGGAGACACCGGCGCGTTTACCAAGCGACTTAATAAGCTGTACCGTGCGATGGAGATGGTTGGTGGCTTCGGCATGAACCACGATAATGTCGGCACCGGCGGCGGAAAAGTCCGGGATATAGCGATCCGGATGTTCTATCATCAGGTGTACATCGAGGGGGAGGGGGGTCACTTTGCGTACCGCTTCCACAATCAACGGGCCGATGGTGATATTCGGTACAAAGTGCCCATCCATGACGTCGATGTGGATGTAATCGGCTCCGGCTGACTCGACGGCCCTGATCTCTTCACCCAGGCGGGAGAAGTCTGCGGAGAGGATTGATGGTGCAATTCGTTTCATAGAGAACTCCTTAAGCTAAGATATTTTTTTAATCCGAGCAGCAAAAAAACCGTCCATGCCATGGCGGTGTGGCCATACACGGAACATGCCGTAAAAGGTGATGAGATCCCCCAGTGTGGGGAACAGTTCGCGAAGGTCTTCCAGCACATAGGCCGGGTTGTGCAGGAGGAAATCCTCCACAACCAGTTCGTTTTCAGCCTCAGAGGTGGAACAGGTGGAATAGAGCAGGATTCCGCCCGGTTTTAATTTGGCTGCGGCATTTTTAAGGAGAATCTTTTGCACCGCTGCCAATCGACTGACGTCACCGGAAAAAAGCCGCCATTTCGCCTCCGGATTGCGGCGGATAACCCCAAGGCCGGAGCAGGGGGCGTCCAGCAGTATGCGGTCAAACACCCCTTCCGGAAACGTATCAGGTTGATGCAGGTCGGTTACGGCGGTGGTCACGGTGGTGATGCCAAGTCGCCGTGCGCTGTCCTGCACCAGGGTCAGCTTTGACCGGGAGATGTCCGTGGCAATCAGTTCGCCCCGATCATCCATCTGCTGTGCCAGGTGGCAGGTTTTACCACCGGGGGCACTGCAGGCGTCCCAGATCCGTTCCCCCGGTTCGGCACCCAGCAAGGTTCCCGCCAGTTGGGATGCCTCATCCTGCACCACAAAGAGACCGGCGGCGAAGCCGGGGAGCGTGGTGATCAAGTGGCGTCCGGTCACGGCGATGCCATCGACGGAAGAGGAGCAGGGGATGGCACTGATACCGCTCTGTGCAAACTCCTCCAGTAACTCCTGCCGGTTGGTGCGGAGTGTATTAACCCGCAGGGTAAGGGGGGGCGGGGTGGACGATGCTTCTGCCAGCAGTGCGGCTTCGGCGATGCCGAGCTGATCAAGCCACTGCTCTACCATCCATTCCGGCTGGGAATGGCGGGCAGCAATGCCGGCCACCGGGGAGCTCGCCAGGTCGGGAAAGGTGATGCTGTCACGTTGCCGCAGATAGTTCCGGAGCACGGCGTTGACCAGACCACTGGTACCGGGGGTGTTTACTTTGGCCAGATTGACCGCCTCATTAACGGCGGCCGACTCCGGTATCCGATCCAGGGAGGTGATTTGGTACAGGCCAAGGCGGAGAATGACCAGCGCCAGGGGATCAAGCTCAATAATCGGCTTTTCCAGGAGCTGGCGCAGAATATGATCAAGGGTACCCTGGCGGCGCAGCACACCGAAAACCAGTTCGGCGTAGAGACCCCGATCAGGGCCGACAAGGACGCCGTCTGAAAGCTCATTGTCGATCAGCCGATCGGCATATCCCCCCTCCTTTTTGATGCGGAGCAGGGTTTCAAAGGCTGCCTGACGGGGGTTTGGCGAGTGGTTGCCACGGGGGGCGCGTCTAATAATCATGGCGGATACTCTCGGATAAATTCATTGGTTCCTCAGGGAGAAAAGGTTTTAGGACGTAGGTAAAAGTTGTTGTCCCGTGGTTATGATAAGCATCCGACGGACAAAGTGCAAGCAGAAGCCCTCTCTCGGGAAAAATAGGGGTAAAAACGGCTATTTCCCTTGCAGATACGGCATCATTTTGCTATTGTACACGACCATCTGAATTCCATTCAAGAACTGAAAATAATTAATGAATCTTCTCTCTGTTGAAAAACCTGCCCGCTACATGGGGGGCGAAATGGGCTCTATCCGCAAGGAAACGGCCGATCTGCGCTTCGCACTGGCGTTTCCCGATGTCTACGAAGTAGGCATGAGTCACCTCGGCCTGCGGATTCTCTATCACGTCCTCAACGCAGTTGATGGCATTGCTGCGGAGCGGGTCTTTGCCCCTTGGCCCGATATGGAGGCAGCAATGCGTGCCGCCTCCCTGCCGCTGACTACCCTGGAAACGGCAACCCCCCTTGGGGCTTGTGACATCGTCGGCTTCACCCTCCAGTACGAGCTCTCCTATACCAATATCCTGACCATGCTCCGGCTCGGGGGGATTCCGTTGCTGGCGACTGAGCGTGACGGCAGCTGCCCGCTCATTATTGCCGGTGGCCCCTGCGCCTACAATCCCGAGCCGCTGGCTCCCTTTTTTGATGCCGTACTGCTCGGTGATGGCGAAGAAGCGGTCCTGGAAATCGCTCAGGCGGTGCGGGAGGCAAAACGCCAAGGAGTCAGTCGTGAAGAACTACTCCAGCGACTTTCCCGTATCGAAGGGGTTTACATCCCCTCTTTCTTTGAACCGGAGTATGGGGCAGACGGCACGGTAACCGCCATTGTCCCCCGTGATCCGGCTCGCAGCACGGTGCGGCGACGGTTCCTCTCCGACCTTGACTCGGCAGCCTATCCCGACTCCCCGGTGGTGCCTTTCATGAAGACTATCCATGATCGAGTTGCCGTGGAAATCGCCCGTGGCTGTACCCGTGGCTGTCGCTTCTGTCAGGCCGGTTACGTGTACCGACCACTGCGGGAGCGTTCTCCCGCAACCATCCTCTCACTGGTGGAACAGTCCCTCACGGCCACCGGTTACGATGAAATCTCGTTGCTTTCTCTCTCCACCGGTGACTACTCCTGCGTTACCCCGCTGGTAACCGAGCTGATGTCTCGCTATGCTGAGGATCGGGTCGCTGTTTCGCTGCCGTCGCTGCGGGTCGGCAGTCTGTCCGAAGAGCTCATTGAAGAAATTAAAAAAGTCCGTAAAACCGGCTTTACTCTGGCACCCGAGGCTGGGAGTGAGCGGATGCGGCGGGTCATCAACAAGGGCATTACGGAAGAAAATCTGGTCACCGGCGCGGCTTCAATCTACCAGGCGGGGTGGCGACTCATAAAGCTCTATTTCATGATCGGTCTGCCGGGAGAAACGGACGACGACGTTAGTCAGATTGCCACTCTGGCTCGCAAGGTCAAGGATCAGGCCAAGGGGAACGGTCTTTCCGGTGATGTGAATGTTGCCGTCAGTACCTTTGTGCCCAAGGCCCATACCCCCTTCCAGTGGGAACCACAAATTTCCACGGAGCGAACAACGGACCTTCAATATCAGCTCCATTGTGATCTGAAAAAGAAAAAACTTAAATTTAAATGGCAGGATGCCCCACTCTCCTTCATGGAGGGGGTCTTTGCCCGTGGTGATCGGCGACTGGCACCGGTGCTGATCCGTGCCGTTGAGCTTGGCTGCCGTTTTGACGGCTGGCGGGAACATTTTTTGCTGAAACTCTGGCTCCAGGCCTTTGCTGACTGTGGCATTACCCCGGAATGGTATCTGCGTCGACGGGAACTGGATGAAGTGCTCCCCTGGGATCACCTTGACTGTGGTGTCACCCGCGAGCATCTGCTGGCGGAACGGCAACGCGCCCTTGAGGAAGCGGTTACCAAGGATTGTCGTGACGGCAGTTGCAGTGCCTGCGGCGTCTGTGATTTTACTGAAGTAACCAACCGGGTTTCCGTTCAGGCACCCCTGCCGCCGCCGACACGAGTTACAGCGGGAGAGCCACTCCCGGCACGCATGCGGCTGCGCTTTGCCAAAACCGGCGTCATGCGCTACTTAAGTCATCTTGAGCTGATTACCGTCTTTACCCGGGCTGTCAGTCGGGGTAGGGTACCGATCCTCTTTTCACTTGGCTTTCACCCCCATCCCCGTTTTTCCTTTGGCACCGCCACCTCCGTGGGGGTTGAGTCCCAGGCCGAATATATGGACATGTTTGTTGCCGCCGGTATCAGTGCCACAGAAGTAAAGGAACGGCTCAACGGGGTGCTTCCCGAAGGGTTGCGCATATTGGAAGCCCATGAAGACGACCTGAAAGCACCCTCTATTTCGACCCTGATCGAGGCGACCCGCTATCGCATCACGTTGGATAACTATGCCCCTGAGCTACTGGCCGAAAAATGTGTGCAGTTTATGGCACATAATTCCTATGTCATTACCCGAACTAAAAAAGGGGAATCCCGTCCCGTTGATTTGCGGCAGGAAATTGTGTCGTTGTCAGCGACCGGCCACTGCCTCGAAATGGTGGCACGGCGGGGCAAGCCGGTTGAATTTGCCCGAGCCATCTCAGGTGATGAGGCCATCGGCGGAGACGACCTCCGGATTGAAAAGCTGGAAGTGCTCTTCGCTCAGTAATTTGCTTATTTATTTAATTGAATTTATATATCGCTATGTTATTTGGAGAACATTACTATGGGAGCCGAGCTGGTTATTAATGCCGCTTCCCACGAGACCCGTATTGCGCTGATAGAAAATGGCACCATTGCCGAACTCTACATAGAGCGCAGTCGAGAAAAAGGGATTGTGGGCAACATTTACAAAGGTCGCGTGATTCGGGTACTCCCCGGCATGCAGGCCGCTTTTGTCGATATTGGCCTGGAGAAAGCCGCGTTTCTCTATGTGGCCGACGTTTTTGATGCCATTGAGGAGTATGAAACGCTTCTCTATGCCGGCAGCAAAAAATTCGATGAAACATCCCCCGTCGATAAGGAGGGGAGTGATCGCCCGGAATTTCGTCCCCTGCACCCCATTGAGGATCTGTTGCAGGAAGGGCAGGAATTGTTGGTACAGATATCAAAAGAACCACTTGGTACCAAGGGGGCACGCATCACCTCCCACATCTCGCTGCCGGGACGCCATTTGGTCTACATGCCGACCGTTGACCACATCGGTATTTCACGGCGCATTGAGGATGAGGAAGAACGGGAGCGGCTCCGTGAAATCGTTGAGCGGCTCAAAAAACCGGGGTCAGGGTACATCGTCCGCACGGTTTCCGAAGGGAAGAGCGAAGAGGATCTGATCTCTGACATGCAGTATCTCACCACCCTCTGGGAAGAAATCTCCCGTCGTCAGGCCAAGGCCGGGGTACCATCGCTGCTCCATTCTGACCTTGATGTGGTACAAAAAGTGGTACGGGACATCGTCACCGAACAGGTGGATAAAATCATTGTTGACTCACAGGTTGACTATGACCGGATCGTTCACTTTATCTCAACATTCGCCTCGAAGATGAAGTACTCTATTGAGTTATATGACGATGAAGAGCCAATATTCGACCATTACGGTCTTGAGGTAGAGATCAGCCGGGCTCTCGGCAGGAAGGTCTGGCTGAAATCGGGCGGCTATATCATCATCGAACAGACGGAAGCGTTAAGTGCCGTCGATGTCAATACCGGTCGGTTTGTCGGCAAGCACAATCTCGAAGATACCATCCTGAAAACCAATCTGGAAGCGGTCAAGGAGATAGCCTACCAGCTTCGGCTGCGCAACATCGGCGGCATCATCATCATTGATTTCATTGACATGGAAAAAGAGGTTAATCGGGAAAAAGTCTACGGGGCGCTGGAAGAGGCACTGAAAGCCGACAAATCGAAAACCAACATTTTGAAAATATCCGAACTCGGTTTGGTTGAGATGACCCGCAAACGGGTTCGCGAGAACATCAGTCGCATGATGTGTGAGCCCTGCAGTTACTGTGAGGGGCGTGGCTACATCAAGTCAAAAACCACGGTCTGTCACGAAATATTCCGGGAGTTGCGCCGGGAAATGCTTGATATCCGGGGTACCAAAGCCACGGTCACGGTACATCCCCAGGTTGCCGATCTCCTCTATGATGAGGAGCGGAGAGGTCTTGAAGAGCTTGAAAAAAGATTCAAGAAGAGGATAACCGTGCGAGCCAAGCCGGGCTTTCACCAGGAACAGTTTGAAATAACCATCAGCTGAGTTGAACGGTGGGGGCGGGGCACCGGAAGGTGCCCGCCCTTTTTTATCAGGCAGCTTTTGAGTTCAGTCCACCCTGCTCATAGTGGGCTGAAAAATATTCCATCGCCTCACGCATGATGTCTGAAATACTTTTGTGGGTCGTTTTCATGAGGTTTTCCAGATGATCACGTTCCTCATCGCTTACCCTCATGGAAATAACATTATAACGTGGATTCTCTCTCATTCTTCCCATGGCCTATCTCCTTCACATACCGTATATAAAATCTGTTTTCGTTTTTGTAACGAACATACCGTATACACTAGCTATTTTCGTGCCAAAAGATAAATAAAAATAAACTTGTATATAAGTAAGTATGTTACGACTAAATAAACCCTTGTCGGTCTTAAAGGTACAGAACCGATGTGTCATAAATGGCACATAAACAGTAAAAGTATACGCTATTATGAAACATAAAACGTGTTAGGGATCTGCTGACTTCGCAAAAACCAATTTTCGGGGAGACAAGGGGGGTTTTTACCCCGTTTGGGTGGGCTGGGGTGTTGTTTTAAATGTGTCAATATTGGCACAGTGCTTTTTAATCCCACCCGGGGTGCTCCCCGGGAAGTATCAGCATCTTTCACATTGATTCGATTTTGAACGAATTTGATTTTAATCCGGCTTTTTTCGTGAGGTAACTGCTGTGTAGCTCATTCCTCTCAAATATGGCGATTGCGTATCGCATGCGGTGCCGTAGGGATGCCCGCCCCGGCACGCCCTCCTCAGACTCTTTACAACCCTAAAAACCCATTAATTGCTTTTTGCACCTCGGAAATGGACACTACGCCATTGGCGTCAGGGTCCGCACATGCCTGCACCGGCTTTACCCCGAGAAACATATTGACGGCACTCTGCACCTCTGAAATAGAAACGACACCACTGCCGTCACAGTCCCCCGGTTTCACCGGTGCAAACGTCACATAACTTGATACCCCTGTGATTTGCACCGCATTGCCTGCCGGGTCAGAGGCACCCGGCGTATTCAGTAAGATCGTTGAGCCGCCAATGGTGGCGCTGGCACTGATCGAAAAGGTGACCGTAGCAACAACTCCATCTCCTATGGCAGTATTGTCGGAGACGTTCAAGATGCCAATTCTTAATGTTCCGGGAAAGGGGATGCTCTGAACGATGGATTTTGCGGCTGCCGTGGCCACCGGACCGGCAACAACCGCCACGGGTCGGGGGGGTGAACTGGCATCCATGGCAAGGGATACCAGCGTGGGATCGTATGCTATGTCCACACTGAGTGCCGCTAGATTTGTCGTGGCGGTAGTCAGGGTAATCGGCACGGTCACGCTGCGCCCCGGTTCACCTTTTACGGCACCTAAGCTGACTGTTGGGCCTCCGGAAGCACTCTTCAATGCCGAGCAGGTCGGTGAATCGGCACCGCCGGAAATGCTACATGCCCAGGTCCAGGGACCGGAGCCGGTGAGAGCGGTTGCAGAGCCGACTGAACAGAGGTTGGTAGAGGGTGCCGAGGCAGAGGTTTGGCCATTTGCCGTGCCACAGCTGCCGCTTGTTACCGGAACAACCGTGCCGTCGGTACTGAAATTAGCCTGTTGATTGTCACTGTCGCTACTGTTGGTGATAAGCAGCACTACCTCGTCATTCACCGCACTCATGGTGGAAAAGCCGGCAACCGAGTACATGGTACCGGATTGGTCGGAGGGTGTTAGTTCCGTAATGGTTCCTGCCACCTTTTTAAACAGGGCGGTTCGGATGCCGCTGGTTTTATTTATGAAAAGAGAGAGTGTCGTATTACTTGGAGTGAACTTGTAATAGGCGAAAGAATAATGTGGCAGCGTTACGGACGGCGTTGCCAGGCTGGCACTGTTGACCGGGTACAACGTGTAGGTGGCAACCGGTGCGTATGATGGGATACGAGTCACGTCATCGGTATGACTACTCCAGTCACGGGTGTACGCCCGTTTGGCGAAGCCGAAGAAGTCAGTGGGGAGGGAACTGCCATTTGAGGCGGCAAGCGACGAATTTAAGACCGGAGCCATCGGGATGTCACTGGAACCGTCAGGGCTGGGCAACGGCGCAAGTGCCTCCCACACGGACTTAATCGCTGAAGGGGAGTGGTTTTCCGCCAGATAACGGTTAAAGATCCACCGCCCATAGCCTGCTCCCGTTGAAAGGGCACTTGAGTCGACAGCAGCATCGAGGCTGATCATACCATTTCGGAACCACTGCGGCAGATAGCTATAATTCTGGTTGATGCTGTCATACAGTTCATCCTCAAACCAGGTTGAGGTGGCCTCGGCATACCAGATATCAAAGTAGTAGTTATACCCGTACTGTATGGCATGGTGAAACTCATGGGCCGAGGTGATTTGAAGACTCTGAAGCGGCGAGTAGGTTCCCGGTTTGAAGATTAAGTTGGTAAAATCTTTGTCAATCTGGATGAAGCTGCTTGATGCAGAGGGGAAACCACTTGATGAAACTCGCTGAATATCCTGGGTATCTCCGTACTCCCCCAGCGAGGCAAGGCTGACCAGATAGATGGGATACGGGGTGTTGGGGGGCATGTTGTAGCCCATGGTTTTATAGGTGGCATAGGCGTATTCAAACGCCTCCGCCACCTTTGCCGCCCAGCCCGCAGGAGTGGTGAGTCCTAGGCCGGTATATTGATTTATTTTGGTGATATCGGGGGCGTCGGTTCCGCTGGTGGTGTAGTGAATTACAAAATGTCCTGCCGTGGAAGTGACGGTATTATCACTCCCCGTCAGGGAGGGAAGAGCCAGTTGTTTCGCGAGTAGTTTCTGTGTCGTCGGTTCGAGCTTACTCCAATCACGGCTTAAGCCATGTTTCAGTGGCATACCGCAATGGGGGGCTGTGGTATCGCTCCCGGCCGACAGCCCGGCCACCTTATCGGAGGATTGCCCGAAGGCTCTTAGATAGTAGTCGTCTAGTTGACCGGCAAAGCCGCTGATGGAAGTAAGGCAGAGAATGGTGCTCACGGTTATGAGACTCAGCAATGGTGATTTCATCGGTAGGCACTCCTTAAAACGGTGAGTTAAGGACAAAATGCTGGGGAGATTTCTCTCGCACTTTTAATTTGACACAATAAGGCATTTTGATAGATATACGCAAGTCAATGTTGCAGTGTCGCGGTCAGGTGAGTCGCTGTGCCGACCTTACTTTGAATGTCGTATGATAACGTCATATTTATCAGTCGTGAAACAGTATATCACCTGAAAAGGCTATTGACAATTTTAAGCAATAGTAATAAGGCTAAATTAATGTAAACTGCCTGCCGGGGGTCATGTGAAAATGAAATTATTGATCGTACTTTGTGCGTTACTGCTTTTTGGAACAGTTACCTCCGCTGTCGCAACGACATTCCCCACAGTGAGTGTTGGTTCACTCAGCGGAGCACCGGGACAGACCGTTACCGTACCGGTAACCCTCCGTACCAATGGTGCGCGCCTTTCGGCCTTGAGTATGGATATTGGCTTCAACGCCAACTACCTGTCAATCCCGATGAACAGTGCCAAACCACCAAAGCCGATCGCCGCTGTTATCGGCCCGGCAGGTAATGATGCGGGAAAAACGATTGTACAGAGTCTCCCCTCAAGCGGGTTGTTACGCATAGGTGTTTTTGATGTTGCGGGGTATAGTGCCATCGGTGATGGAGTGGTCGCGTATGTCACCTTCACGATTGCTGCACATGCTACCACCCCTCTCACTCTCACCAATGTGTCAGACGGAGCTGATCCCGATGGATATGATGTCGTTGCTTCCGGAGTTAATGGCGTAATTAATCCCCTGACTTTTACCATATTCGATGCCCTCCGTGCTCTTCGTAGCGCAGCTGAAATAGAAACTATCGAAAAGAGCGATCCGGATTTTCAAAGACTTGACGTCGGTCCGCTCAGTAACGGTTTGCCGAAAATGGACGGAAAAATCGACCTCAGCGATGTGATTGTGCTCCTGAGGTTGGTGGTTGGTGATCTCAATGGCATTAGTTGGTAAACGGGATGTACAGAGTGAATTTTAGCGTAAAGGGTGTGGTATATATGAAAATAATTCATGTCGTTACAATGACTGCATTGGTGGCAATCTCTGGGGTGATCTCCGCCTGTAGTGGCGGTGGTGGTGGCGGCAGTTCACCGGGAACTGTCGTGAACGGGGTGGTTCAGGCAGGAACGTTCACCAAGGGCAAGGTGGCGTTTAAGGGGTACTCCGGTGTAAACAATACGGAGTTCACTGTCACCCCATTTAAAGATTTTTCCAGTCCGAGGGGGGCCTTCTCTGTCAATATCGGCAGCTATAGAGGGCCGCTCAAAATAATGGTGTCCGGGTATTATACCGATGAAGCAACCCACAAGATTATTGTCGTTTCGGAAAGCGCACCGCTCAAGGCGGTCATTCCCCCGTCTGCCATTACCAATGGTATTATCGTGCCGGTAACACCACTGACCGATATAGCAGCTAACAGGGCGATCCAGGACGGAATGAGCAGCGATGCGATTACCCGAAATAATCAGGGAGTGGCTCAGTTGTTCGGTCTGGTGGACGTGACGAAAACTATCCCTGCCGTTCCCATCGCTGCAAACATGAATTCAAATAGCAAGGAGAACAGTTACGCTGTGGCACTGGTAAAAATGTCGGACTACACTGCCCAGTATGCTGCAACCAGTAGCGGAACAGTACCCGCTACGGTAACCGCTGAACTGTTGCAGGCGTATCTCCCGGCCGCCCTGACACAGTTCAGTAATGGTATCCGCGTCACTGCCGGTTCCGGGAGCAATAATACGCCGACCGTCGCCATAACAGCACCGGAGTTGAAAGATGCGCTGAGTAACGTCGTGTCGGCTGATGCTTTGAACAATGCCACCGCAAACTTGCAGATTACAAAATATGACCTGAAAGTAACCGGTGATCCTGCCACTCGAATCTATGGTCTTCAGTTTGCAATACCGGGCATGTCGCTCACAGCAAATGCCTCTGGAACTGTCGCGACCGGTTCGGTTCTATCTAAAATCAGTGGTGGGATTATAAATGGCACATCAAAAAACTCTACGTTGAAGCTGACATATGTCATCGGCACGGGCTTCTCTCCAGATGCAAGTGGCGTTACGTTTGCCACTCTCACCAGTACCGAACCAGCTTCCGTTGCTGTTAGTAATCCGTCGGTGTATGCACTTGACAAAGATGGCGTTCAGCTTTCCGGAGTAGATGTACGGGTAGAAATAGCGAACAATTGATGCTTGTGCCAGAGGAACTTTCGGCATCCCTCCGCGGCAGAGAGGGCAAGGAGATTGAAAATGTACTCTAAACTTATGTTGGCGGTCTTTTTATGCGTCGTGGCTTTGAGTTCCAATTGCTATGCAATAGGTGACTGTAATCAGGATGGACACGTTGATATTTCTGAAGTGCAGTCTGCGGTCAACATGTTCCTCGGACGGCAACCGGTCGCCTCATGTGTTGACGAGGATGTGTCCGGCAGCGTAAGCATTGCCGAAATCCAGCGGACAATTAATACGTTTCTTGGCTTGATTTCCGCCAATGCCGTGCCCGTATCAAATGCCGGTACGGCACAGAGTGTCTTTGCCGGCACAGTGGTGACCCTGAATGGCAGCGGCAGCAGTGATGCCAATGGGGATCCCCTTACCTACAGTTGGAGCACTGTTGCAACACCGGTCGGAAGTACGGCCTCCCTTTCAAGTGCCACGGCTGTCTCCCCCACATTTACTGCAGATGCAGTGGGTACCTATACTTTCAGCCTGATTGTCAATGATGGCAAAGTAAATAGTGCGGCCGCTACCGTGAGCGTGACCTCCTTGCAAACCAATGCAGCCATCACTTCCACCGATGGCAAAGTCACCGGCAAGGTTACCGGTCTGACGACAGGGGATAAAGCGACTGTCATCCTCGGGAATGACGGCTATTTAAATTCAGCTCTGACACTGGCCGACGGAACATTCTCCTTTGACAACGTACCGGATGGCACATACTTCCTGAAAATAGATATTAACGGCTATGCCTCCGGGAGTGCCCGGGATGTCATTGTTGCCCGGGGTGTGGCAAAACGTGTGGGGCTGACGACCGATGTCCCGGCGGCTTTCGTCGTTACTAAAATGGACAGCTCAACCTTTTCCTACCATTGGGAGCAGGACGTCAGTCGCTCCGGCTATCAGCAATCGGCCTACATTAATCAAAAACCGCAGATCACCTTCCGTAATGGTACCCTGGAAGTCATTGATCTGGCCGCCGCCGAGAAACTGCAGCATGACTATAATATTGTCCTGAGTAATGACAGTGTGCAGTGGAACCAGGAACTTGCCTACCGCCTGTTGGAAACCATGAAGTCTATTCCACAAGCAGTGAGAAATTCCTATGCGGCTCAGGCACTCGTCCCGTCAAAGTGGGTACTTACCAACGACTTCCTCCCCAATGATATCCAGATCACCACGCAGAGCGATGGCGTTATGGTCGCCATCTCTTCCGCCGCCTTCGTCTACGCAACACCGAAACTGGTTCTGCTGGATGGCCTGAAGGGGAAATTCTTCTCCCAAAAACTGCACCACGCGCTGGTACAGTATGTTACGGATGCCGGGACAAACAGCGCTGCTGTTGAAAAAATCCTCAATGATCGGTATGGCTGCACAACCGTTGTGCCCAACTACACCGCGCTGACCGCAGCAACTACCAAAGAAGATTCAAACAGATTCCAGAGTTTTCATCCGGCTGAGCTGGTCAGCATCATCAACATGTTTGAAGAGATGCCTACCGGATTCCATGTGGTAAAGGGGTTAAAATATCTCGTCAGACGGCTTGACGGTATGCCCCATCCGGTGTACCCCCAGGCTGCGGCCGTTTCCTGGCCCACGGCACAAAGTGACAGCTATATTGAATTCATGGATACGGCGTTCATCACGGATGTGACAGACATGCATCGGCTGGTCATTCATGAAAAAGCCCATTTTATGTGGGCAAATCTGTTCACCTCTGACATCAAGAATGACTGGATTGCCGTGGGGGGATGGTATCTTAATCCGAACGACCCCGATGGCTGGTCCACCACCAAGACCACGGAGTTCGTAACCGCCTATGCGCACAAACATAATCCAGATGAGGATATGGCGGAATCTATCGCCTATTACGTGCTTAATCCAGATCTGCTGAAGTCCCGCTCTCTCCCCAAGTATGAGTTTATCCGGGATCGCATTATGAACGGGGATCTCTATGTTGCGAAAATACGCGAGGATTTGACCTTTACCGTATTGAACCTGTTCCCCGACTACAACTATCCGGGAAAAATTAAGCGGATTGATATCAAGGAGAGCGGTGCCGGCACTGAGGACAAAGTGATCACCGTGGAAGTCGAGCTGAACGTGATTGACAATGTTTTTGACGGGGCACAGTATGCCTTTGCACGGGTATTGAGTGAAATCGGCACCTATTATGATTTCTACATGAGCCCGGTGAATGCCAACGGTTCCATTCTCCGGGGATCCTTCACCATTAGTAAATATGCCAAGGGGGGACTCTGGATCACCGACCAGATTGTTGTCACTGACCAGGTTGGCAACCAGAGATTTGAAGGTGAAAATGATTTTGGCTGGAAGTTGTATGTAAACAACCCGCTTGAAGATACCGTTAAACCAAAATATGTTGCTAATTCCCTGGTCCTCACCCTGACACCCCCTGAGACGGTGGATGGTCACGACATACAGAAACTGGTCGTAACCTGGCAGGTTAATGAGAATAATCAGATGAGGGATGGCTCACCGGTCTATGCCCAGGTCACCAACCCCGATTCCGGAGCGTATCGGCTGGAAAACTATGGAACCTACAATGCAACAACAAAAACCGCCCGGGTGGAATTCGTTATAACCGAATATTTTGCTCCGGGGTATTACGGCGTACCGTATATCCTCATGACCGATCAAGCGGGCAATATGGGGGATCAGATGTTTTCTGCGTCGCCCAAAGACGAGGCTCGTAAGTCAGTGTTTGTAACTCCCGGCAACCCCGATATTACGCCGCCGGAGCTCGATTTGAACCGGATTACGGTAGCCGCAACGCCGACCAATCCAGCTGCCCCTGATGGTGAGACACTGGTATCTATCGTCTATTACGCCCGCGACGATAAATCCGGGCTGGGATTAGTGAACTACCGGCTCCTTGACCCCCAGGGGATCTCACATTTCCAGTATCACTACCATGACAACTTCTACACGACGTTCTTTGTGGGGGATCCCGTTGCGTGGAAACGCTATGAAATCAGCGTCGTGTTGCCGAAAGGGTCGCCCCCCGGCATCTGGGGACTGCAGGCAATGGAGGTATACGACAAAGCTCACAACAGAAACAGCTATAATTTTGTTGAGTTGTTACATTTCGAAATACAGTGACGACCGTTTTGTAACTCACTGATCTCTTCTATTCCCCCCGACCCCCCTTTGACAGGCGGGGTTCGGGAGGTGGGCTGCCGTCACCGTCGCTTCAGCCGGTAATCTGCGCCTTCAGCTTCGCTATCTCATCCCGCAGGGCATTTTCAACTTTTTTGGTGGCAGTAATGTCAATGCAGGTAATCACGACCCCGTCAATAGCCTTGTGCAGGGTGCGGTACGGCATGATCCTGACCATGTAGAAGCGTCCGTCTAGTGTGGAAGCCTGGCTTTCTACCGAAATCAGCTTTCTCAGCACATCCTGCACATGATCGTATAAATTGGGGTAATTAAGATCCGAGACGATATCGGTGAGGGATCTGCCTATATCGCCTGGAATCAGTTTGAATAACCGGTTGGCACCGGTGGTGAATCTCCTGACCTGGAGATGGTTGTCCAGAAAAACCGTGACGATCTCGGTGCTGTTCAGCAGGTTTTCCATGTCATTGTTGACCCGCATGTACTCTTCTAGTCGGATGGCCTGCTCGGCGTTCACGCTCTGAAGCTCCTCATTCATCGACTGCATCTCCTCTTTCGAGGTGGTCAGCTCTTCATTGGTTGATTGCAGCTCTTCATTGGTGGACTGCAACTCTTCATTGGTTGATTTCAACTCTTCGTGGGTAGTCTGCATCTCCTCACGGGTGGTGCGCAACTCCTCACGGGATTTCAAAAGTTCCTGCTCATACTCTTCACTATGTATACGCTCGGCCAGGGTTCCCGTTTTTCTCCGCCGCACCTTTGATGGCGGCGCAACGTCCTTGAAAGAAATCAACACCATTCCCCGGAGCGTGTCCGGTGCCTCGATCTTCACGAGCAACAGATCAACGGTCTGTATGAGATTGTGAGTATCAGTAAGCGTGCCTTGCATGGTCACCGGTTCGCGCTGCTGCAACACTTTATTGAAGGCGGTGCCCAGTTCATAGCGGAGACCCTCCCGAATCATGGCAAAGATATTCATATTGGCCTTGCCGGCCGCCGGCTCCAGATATTTGCCGGTTTTGCCGCTGATGTACACAATATCACCCTGATCGGTGGTAATGACTGCCGGTGTAGAACAGTACTGAAGGATCAGACTGTCAGCCAGATGTTGGAGATTTTCAGTTTTCGTATTCATGGGAGACTCCAGGAGTAGTGGTGCATAGGTATTGAAGTTCGTGTGGGCGGGGAACGCTATCGATACGTTATGTGCAGGGATATCGTTGCGCCAGAACAGCTTGGAACGACCGTGGGGTACGGAAAAGAAATCGGTCTGGGAACCAACCGTTTCGGCACTCCCCAAAAAGAGCAGGCCGCCCGGCTTCAGACTGTAGTGGAACAGTGGCAGAAGTCTCTGCTGCAACTCGGTGGAAAGATAAATCAGCAGATTACGGCAGATGAGAATATCCAGCTTGGTGAAGGGGGGATCCATTGCCACGTTTTGCTGGGCAAAGGTAATCATCTCGCGAATTTCACTGCAAATACGGTACGTATCCTCTTCCTTGACGAAGAAACGGGTAAGCCGTTCAGCAGACACATCAGCTTCGATTGAGGCGGGAAAGACCCCCCTTCTGGCCCTCTCAATGGCATCGGCATCAAGGTCGGTGGCGAATATCTGCAGCGTAAAATCCTCGGGTCGGGCAAGCCGATCCAGATATTCCCTGAACAGTATTGCCTGAGAATAGGCCTCCTCACCGGTTGAGCAGCCACAGGACCAGGCACGGACAATTCCCCCTTCGGGGTACGCTCCGAATATGGTTGGCAGAGCCTCACCGGCCAGCTCATCCCACATGATCTGATCGCGGAAGAAGTTGGTCACACCAATGAGTAGTTCCTTAAAAAGCAGGTGTACTTCATGGTTATTGTGCTGGATCAGCCGGGCATAGCTGCCGAGGGAAGCCACTTTGTGAATCCCCATGCGCCGCTCGATCCTGCGGTGGATGGAATTGGGCTTGTAGAGTGAAAAGTCATGTTTGATCCTGCTCTTTAGCAGGGCGATGATTTTCTCGAAACTATTCTGCTCTGCATCGTCCTTTTCCTCAAGGTGATTGACACCGAGAGGAGGACAACCGGGGAAATCCGATTGCTGCTCCAACACAAGCTCCTCCTGATTTTTGGTTGCGGGAATATCGGCTATTTTGGCTGTCGGACGACTGAAATGTCAAGTTTTTCGAGCAGTCGGTAAAAGGAGCGCCGGGGAAGGTTGGCCATGCGGGCTGCTTTGGCAACGTTGCCTCCCGTCTCTTCCAAATAGCGAAGAATAATAGTTTTTTCGGTGCGTTCCACCTGCTGATCCCGTTCGTCCCGGTACGAAACCCGGGCAGTGATAACTTCACCACCGGAGTGGGAATTATAAATTTCGGTAAAGATGGTGGGCAAATTTTCCAGCCGGATAATGTCATCCTTCACCAGCACGGCAGAACGCTCAAGCACATTCTGCATTTCGCGGATGTTGCCGGGCCAGGCATAGTGCTGCATGGCTTTGACGGCGCGGTCTTCAATACCGGCGATTGCCTTATTCAGTTTTTTACGTGCCTTGTCGAGAAAGTGGTGTGCCAGCGCCGGCACCGATTCCGCCCGCTCACGGAGCGGCGGGAGCTGGATGAAGAACACGTTGAGACGGTAGTACAAATCTTCCCGGAACCACCCATCCCGCACCCCCAGTTCAAGGTCTTTGTTGGTTGCCGCAATGAGGCGCACATCCACCTTCTTGGCAACCACCCCCCCCACGGGGCGTACTTCGCCCATATCCAGCACCCGCAGCAGTTCGGCCTGTAATTTCGGGGTGATATCACCGATTTCGTCGAGGAAAATGGTACCGCCGTTTGCCGCTTCAAAGAGCCCTTTCTTATCGGCAATGGCACCGGTGAACGAACCCTTTTTATGGCCGAACAGCTCGCTTTCAAGGAGGGAATCGGTGAGGGTCGTGCAGTTAACGGTCATGAGCGGCTTGTCGTTACGCTGACTCTGGCGGTGGATGGCACGGGCGGTCAGCTCCTTGCCGGTACCGGTCTCCCCTCGAATCAGCACGGTGGTGGGGGTCGGTGCCACCTGATGAATCAACTCCATGACTTCTCTGATCCCCGGGTCGGAGCCGACAATCAGATTATCCCCCGCCTGCCGGTCCAGCTCCCGCTGCACCAGCTCAAATTTCTGTATCAGCCTCCCCCGCTCTTCCACAATAGCCTGCATAGTGCGGGGAAGGCACATATCAACATCGGCAAACCCCTGAAAGACGGCGACCGCATGCTCACGGCAGGTATTATAACCACAGGCCCGGCAATTAAGTTCATCCCCCTGGGTAAACTTATTGGTTGAGTGCAAAATGCGCTTAATATCTTCCTTGCTCGGAGTGGGGAGTTTTTTCGACTTATCGGCATAGGTACGCCCCAGATCTGGCAAAACCGGATCCGTATGATAATGGGCAGCGGTATCATAGGGGGGGCGGCTGTTGTTATGACCAAGAATCAGTTTACGCTTGTAGAAATGGTGGAGCCCCTTATCACGTGCCGGGCCGTCCACACAGCCGCCATCGCAGAAGCGAAGATCCACAAAAGAGGGGGTGATGCGACCGGCCGCAAGATCGCGAATTATGCCGATGGTGTGTGCCTCCCCTTCGGCACAGATGGTATCGTTGTCATGAAAATCAGTTTCAATATTGAATACTTTTAAAGGACCGCCGGTGAGGGAAAACAGCCTCCCCCCCTCCGGATCGATACCACTAAACGGCATCTCGCCCAGGGTGGCAGGTGTGATTCCCCTGCTTTTAAAGAGATTCTCCATCTCCTGATAGGTAAGTACCACATCAATGGCCCCCGCCATTTCCCCCTGAATTTCAAACTTGGCCGCAATACAGGTACTGATATAGACCACCCGGGTGTCACTGCCCCGAATTCCCTTAATGAAACGTCCCATGGCGATCATGGGGGAAACCACCGGCATAATGTTGGGAAGCAGCGACGGGTAATGTCGTTCAATCAGATCGACCACGGCGGGGCAGTGGGAGGAAATGAGGGTCTGGTGGGACGAACTCAGGGCCTTTCGATAGCTTTCTGCAATCATACGCCCCCCGAAGGCCCCCTCATGAACTTCGCAAAAACCGAGGCTTTTGAGGGCGGCAACCAGTTGACCGGCACGGAGGGAGTGGAAAAAAGCGGGAAAGGAACTCCCCAGCACCGCCACCACCGGCACTCCGGAGGCCAGCATCTCCTGGGTTTTGACCATGCGGTCCACAACCACCTTGGCATTTTGGGGACAGCTCAGGCAGTTACCACAGCCGATGCAGCGATCATACATAATCTGGGCAAAGCCGCCGTCAACTTTAATGGCTTTGACCGGGCAGCTCCGTACGCAAGAGTAACAACGGCGGCAGCGCTCTTTGTAGGTAACAATCGGCTCCATGGTAAGGCTCCTGAGGAAGATGCGAGGGTAATCACAGGAACAGTATACATGGGTTTATGGATATGTGCAATAAATGGCACATGAAATAAAGCGGATGCTTGAGTCAGGAAGGGATAGAAATTAAAGACGCCCTTTGGCAAGGGGGTACACCAGATTCTGTTCGCGCTTGCCGAGCTAATTACAACGTTTTTTTATACAACTCTCTCTGTGCACTATCAAAACCACGGTTCACCACAATGGATAAAACGTGTGCGTTGACAAGCAGGCGATATGAGACGCATCACTTTCCGGCAAACTCATCGGTCGGTGACACGCGCCGCAGTACGCTCCCCCGTCAAGCTTCGTCCAGAACACCCGATTCTCCGTATCACACCAGTCACAACACCAGAAATAGTAGTCTTCACTTGGTCTTATTTTCATATATCCACCCTTTTTTCACCACTATACACGACCAATATTACAGTGGTGTGGCGATCAGCTTAATTTCTTGTAAATTTTAGTACCGTTCACCCCGAAAAAATAAATTTCTACACAATCTTTATACAGCTGCAACACAGTTGTAACAAATATATGGTACAAGATATATGTATGAGCACATTTGATGGTGGCTGCGGGGTAACATGTGTACGGTACTGATAATCGAAGATGAAAAAGATCTGGCAGAATTGCTGGCTTTTAATCTTGAGAATAAGCGGTGTGTTCTCAGTCGGGAACAACTGATATAACGGGTCTGGTGCTATAACACTATGAACGACACCAGAACCGTTGCTACCCACGTCACCCGTTTGCGCGGCAAAATGGGGCCACAAGGTGATATGATCAAAACAGTTCGCGGCTTCGACTATAAAATTGAGGTATAAATCCATGAATTTCAAAACGAAACTGGCCCTCTCCTATTTTCTGCTGATTGTACTTATTGCGGGAAGTTTTTCTCTCTACTTTAATCATTCCCTGAAAGCAGCAATGATGGATGAAAGCCGCTCAAACCTGATCAGTCTGACAAAACTTGCTCGATTACTGGTGGGTAACGGCCGAGGGAATGATCCCCAACAGCTTGCAGTCGCAATTGGCGGAGCCATACAATCGAGGGTAACCCTGTTAACCGAGCGGGGTGAGGTGGTTGGCGATTCTGATATCCGGCAGACACAACTGAAAAGTTTGGAGAATCATCTACTGCGACCGGAAATTCAGGAGGCGTTAAAAAACGGCAGTGGTACCGCCCTCCGCTACTCTGACACACTCCAGACGGAGATGATTTATTCCGCAATGACCTATCAAAGCGGGCGGGATCGTGGCATCATCCGGCTTGCCATGCCGGTTGATTACATTGAAGCCGCCAGAAGTCAGCTCCATGGTGTCGTGGGAGGGACGACCATTGTTACCATTCTTCTCGCGTTACTCTTCAGTTACGTTTTTTCCAGCATGACAAGCAAGCCGCTTCGGGAGATGGCACATGCTGCTGCCCGCATTGGCAAATTCGGGGCAAAAGTAAGACTCCCCGTGACGTCGAAAGATGAAGTTGGCATTTTGGCCGCCGTTCTTAATGAAATGTCCGAACGCATTGAGAATCAGGTTCAGAGCCTGTCAGCGGAGAAACAGCGCCTTGACACCATCCTCAGCAGTATCGGTGAAGGGATTATGGTCACCACAGCAGAGGGGGTCATTACCCTCGCCAATCCGGCATTTCGTAAAATCTTCTCCATTACCGGTGACATTGAAGGGAAAAAATTAATTGAGATTTCACGGCATCCTGACCTTATCGACACTTTCAATAGTCTGGATGAACAGCATGCAAATGAGCTGGTACGAGAAATTTCTATTCAATCAAATGAGACTACCCTCTTAACCCATTGGGTACCGCTTCACGTTGATGGCTCCCGGCACGGTATTGTGGCGGTATTTCATGATATTACCGAGTTGAAAAAAGCTGAAAATATGCGGCGTGATTTTGTGGCAAATGTATCTCATGAGCTGCGAACTCCGGTGACTATTATCAAAGGGTATGCAGAAACACTCCTGAACGGAGCTTTGACTTCCGATTCTGTTCGTGCGGTAAAATTTGTTGAAATTATTGCCAGTCATTCTGAACGGCTGACAAACCTGATAAATGATATTCTTGTTCTGTCAAGCCTT
Source organism: uncultured Geobacteraceae bacterium (assembly GCA_903876875.1). Lineage (GTDB taxonomy): Bacteria > Desulfobacterota > Desulfuromonadia > Geobacterales > Pseudopelobacteraceae > JACRCG01. The sequence goes on along the minus strand of CAIRBT010000152.1, from coordinate 42,206 downwards.
GAAACAAAGGAAGTAGTCATCGAACTGCATCCCACGGACGTGTCCGGAACCATCGCAAAAGCCTGCCTGCTGTTACAGGATCAGGCAGCACACAAAAAAATCAGCATCGTTAATGAGACGAAAAACAGCCCTCCGCTCAAGGTGCTGGCAGATCAGGGACGCCTTGAACAGGTTGTGCTTAATCTTATTGAAAATGCCATCAAATACACCCCGCAGGAGGGTTCCATACGCCTCTTCACCGAGGATACGGGTGATTTTATCAAAGTTTCGATCGTTGACACCGGCATAGGCATCCCCTTCAAGGATCTGCCGAGAATATTCGAACGCTTCTACCGTGTCGATGAGGCACGCTCCCGTGAACAGGGGGGGACGGGACTTGGGCTGGCAATTGTCAAGCACATCGTCCAGCTCCATGGGGGGACAATTGCTGTCGAAAGTGACATGGGCAAAGGTTCACATTTCTCCTTTACCGTGAAAAAACACCTGACGGAGTAATATTTAACCAACTCTTTGCCAATCTGTAACATCGTTGTCACATTGGTCTGTTATGATAGAACCAATTAAACATCTTGCATTCAGGAGGAACAGTACATGTTCAAAAAGACAGTGTTAGTAGCAGCACTCTTCACAGCAACCGCAGTTGCAGCCCACGCAGCACCGACCAAGGTCGATGCCAAGCTGGTCAAATACAAAGCAACGTCTGGTGTTGCCGGAAATCTGGGCAGTATCGGCTCTGATACGCTCAACAACCTGATGACCTATTGGGCAGAAGGGTTCAAAAAGAAATATCCGAACGTCAACATCCAGATTGAAGGAAAAGGCTCCAGCACCGCTCCTCCCGCACTGATTGCAGGAACGGCTCAGCTCGGCCCCATGTCTCGCGAAATGAAGGCCAAGGAACTGGAAGATTTCGAAAAGAAATATGGCTATAAGCCGACCAAGATCGGCGTGGCTCTCGACTCTCTGGCGGTCTATGTCAACAAAGACAACCCAATTAAAAGCCTTTCCCTTGATGAAGTCGATGCCATTTTCTCCAAAACCCGTAAACGTGGTCTGGCCGAAATCACCACATGGGGACAGTTGGGAGTAACCGGAAAACTTGCTGCCATGCCGATCAGCCTCTATGGCCGTAACTCCGCATCCGGTACCTATGGTTACTTTAAAGAGCACTCCCTCAAAGGGGGCGATTACAAAAACAGTGTCAAGGAACAACCCGGTTCCGCTTCAGTGGTTGAAGGCGTTGCCCACGACATTTCCGGCATTGGCTACTCCGGCATCGGCTACGCAACTTCCGGCGTCCGCCCCCTGCCGCTCTCCGATAAAAAAGGTGGCCCGGTTGAAGCCGCCAACTACCAGAACGTACTCTCCGGAAAATATCCCCTGGCTCGTATGCTCTACATCTACGTCGCCAAAAAACCGGGTCAGCCACTACCAAAAGTGGTGGAAGAGTTCTTGAAGTTCGCCCTGTCGAAAGAAGGGCAGGAAATTGTTGTGAAGGATGGCTATGACCCGCTGACCGCCAAAATGGTTGAAGATCAGTTGAAAGCCCTCAAGTAACGCGCCTTACCATTACGGCCCCTCCTCACCGGGAGGGGCCTATCATGAACAAATCGAGTTTGTATGCCGAAAAATCACACTGACAAATCCCGTCGTAACGACCGCATTGCCGAAGCTATCATTCGCGTTGGCGGAATAATGGTCATCGTCTCCGTGGTCTGGATCCTGGTAATGATATCCAAGGTATCACTGCCGTTGTTCTTCCCGGCTTCGGCCACGGTTGCCGCTTCACTCACCCTGCCGGAAACCATCAAAAGTGCCCATTTCCTGGCCGTTGGTGCCGACGAAGAGCAGCGGGGTGCCTTTCTCCTTGATGATACCGGCACCTTCCATTTCATTAATGCAGCAAGCGGTACAGTCGTTGCGGACATACCGGTACCGAACATTCCTGCAGGGGCATCGAAGGTCATCTTCTCGGAGAATGTCGGCAAATCAACCTGTAACCTGCTCTGGAATAATGGGGCGATTACGCCGGTGACGGTGGCTTTTTCTACGGCCAAGGATGCACAGGGTGTCGTCACATTCACCAATGAACTCACCACACAAGAGGCGTTGCAGTTTCCGCCGTCATTGGGTGCCCAGCAGTCATTCGTACGCTCACTGGGTGAAAAGGGTGCTGTGCGGGTTGACCGCAGGGAGGGAAACCGCCTGCACATTACTGGCCGGACGGTTGAGAAAGACTTCCTTGGCAATGAAAAACAGAGCAGCAGTGACGTTGACATTACCGATCCGCTGCCGGGGCAACTCACCGCTGTCACGGTTGATTCCAAAGGGCATTTCCTCTACGCCGGGACAACAAACGGCATGCTGCTCCGCTGGGATATCTCGGAGCCGGGGCAACCCCGACTGCTTGATTCCGTGGAAACCTCCACCGGACACACAGCAATCACCGCCCTGACACTGGTACTCGGTGACATTTCTGTGGCGGTCGGCGACGCCTCCGGCGGGCTGTCCACCTGGTTTCCGGTCAAAAAGCCGGGGAGTAGTGAAGATAAGCAGCTGACCCGTATCCACACACTTAGCAAAACGATGAATCCGGTCACCCAGCTTATCGCTTCGTCACGGGATAAAACGATCTTTTCAGTGGCGGCAACCGCTCTTAATGCCGACCACATGACCTCGGAACGGAACCTGCTCTCCCTGAACAGTGCGGCTCCCCTGGTCATGGCAGCCCTCTCACCAAAGGGGAATAGTCTGTCAGCCCTGGATGGCAGCAACAAAATATCCCTCTGGAAACTGGATATTCCCCACCCGGAAATATCTTTTGGTACCCTGTTCGGCAAAGTTTGGTATGAAGGGTATGATAAGCCGGAATATGCCTGGCAATCCTCTTCGGCCAGTGATGACTATGAGCCGAAATTAAGCCTGACGCCCCTTTTGTTCGGCACCCTCAAGGCGACGTTCTGTGCCATGATCTTTGCCATACCGTTGGCACTGCTTGGTGCACTGTACACCAGCCAGTTTATGGCTCCCAAGCTGAAAGGGCGCATCAAGCCGGTGGTCGAAATCATGGCCGCCATCCCGTCGGTGGTGATCGGTTTTCTGGCCGGACTCTGGCTGGCACCGCTGGTTGACTCAAGCATACTCACCATCTTCCTCAGTTTTGTCATCGTGCCGCTGATGCTGCTGGTGACCATTTTCTTCTGGAAGCGGATCAAAAACGCCTCTCTGCTTCAGCGGCTTACCCGTGGCCGGGAGTTTTTTGCCATGGTGCCGGTGGTGATGATCGGCATCTATCTGGCCTTCATACTATCAGGCCTCGCCGAGCTTCACCTTTTTGCAGGGGACTTCAAACAGTGGCTGTTCAGTTCGCTGGGGGTTCGCTACGACCAGCGCAACAGCATCATTATCGCCATTGCCCTCGGCTTTGCGGTGATCCCGATCATCTTTACCATTGCCGAAGATGCCATTTCCAATGTGCCCCGTAACCTGACCGCGGCATCCCTCGCCCTGGGAGCCAGTCGCTGGCAGACCGCCTGGCGGGTGGTGCTTCCCTCGGCTCTTCCCGGCGTCTTCTCGGCAATCATGATCGGTTTTGGCCGTGCCATCGGCGAAACCATGATCGTCCTGATGGCCACCGGCAACACGCCGATTATGAGTTGGAGTCTCTTCAACGGCCTCCGTTCTCTGTCGGCCAACATTGCCGTGGAAATTCCGGAAGCTCCGTTCAACAGCTCACTGTACCGGGTGCTCTTTCTCTCGGCGGTATTGCTGTTTATTTTCACGTTTATCATTAATACGGTTGCCGAAGCACTCCGCCAACGGTTCCGCAAAAAGTACGGAAGATATTGAGAGGTAGTATGAAACTGTTCTGGAAAACCGGAGAACCGTATGTGCTGGCAACCGGTGCGGCACTGGCAATCATACTGGTAATGTCACTGGCACTGGTCGGTGTGGTGATGACCAACGGCCTCGGCTATTTCTGGCCCCGCTCACTTGTTAAGTATACGCTGACCGACGGCACTGCCGCTCTGGGGCAGGTAACCCAGGAAGAAAATAATCCGCTTACCGGCAAAAAGCGGCTTCAGCTTAAAGTTGCCAACCGGGATCTGCTGGGACAGGATTTTCGCTGGATTGACGAGAAAGATATTGTCTCCCGCTCCCTGCCTGCCACTGCTCTGTTGCTGGAACGCCGCGAACATGGCAATTTCTTTGGCTTTTTGGCCGGTGTGACGGCGGAAGGGGCTCCACTCACCGCAACGGCCCCCCCCGGACAGCTTCAGCAGGCGCTGCGGATTGTTGCCGAGCGCATGAAAGCCACCGCTACCATTAAACAGCAGATGTCAAGCTTGAACAATAGGGCTGAACGGTATCGCCTGCAACTGCTCAAGCTGGAATATAAAGGAGCAGAACAGAACAGGGGGGCCATCGCCGAACTCACCGCTACCCGGGAGAAAGTGCTGGCTGAATTTGCCCAACTTAATGAAAAGGCCACGGCGACTTTGGCTGATATCAACCGGATTACCGCACAGTTTACCGACGTCTCCGGCGCCGCGAAAGAGATTGCCCTTGTGGAAATTGTGGCTTTCCAGCAACCGAACAGCATGTCGTTTTTTGCCAAATGTGCGGCCTATCTGGAACGGGTTCGGGAGTTGCTCATGGATGACCCCCGCGAATCAAATACCGAAGGGGGCTTGTTCCCGGCTATTTTTGGTACCGTCATGATGGTGCTGCTCATGAGCCTCTTTTCACTCCCCTTTGGCGTTGTGGCCGCCATCTATCTGCGGGAATATGCACGGGACGGTCTGGTGACCCGCATGGTACGCATTGCGGTCAACAACCTTGCCGGTGTCCCCTCCATTGTCTACGGGGTCTTCGGCCTCGGTTTCTTCGTCTATGGCATCGGCGGCACCCTGGATTCACTGCTTTTCCCCGAACGGCTGCCGACCCCCACCTTTGGTACGGGGGGCATTCTCTGGTCCAGCCTCACCCTGGCACTGTTGACCGTTCCGGTCATCATCGTCGCCACGGAGGAATCTTTGGCCTCAATCCCCAAGGGGATCCGTGAAGGGTCACTGGCACTGGGAGCGACCAAATTCCAGACGCTGGTAAAAATTCTGCTCCCCATGGCAACCCCCGGCATCATGACCGGCCTGATTCTTTCCATGGCCCGTGCCGCCGGTGAAGTGGCTCCATTGATGATTGTCGGGGTCGTCAAGTTGGCACCCACACTTCCCTTTGATACGAACTTCCCCTTTTTCCACATGGATCGTAAATTCATGCATCTGGGATTTCATATCTACGATATCGGCTTTCAATCACCCAACGTTGAGGCGGCAAAACCGATGGTCTATGTTACCACCATGTTGCTGCTGGCAATCGTCATCATTGCCAGTAGTACGGCGATTTACCTGCGTAACCGGATGCGCAGCAGATACACCACCTCTACCTTTTAATACGAAGTAAGGAATTTTTATGGAACTGACACAACAGCAGGAAAAGAGCCAGGCCATCCTTTCAGTATCCAATCTGAATCTGCATTACGGTACGGCTCATGCCTTAAAGAACATCAACCTTGATATGGCACGCAATCAGGTAACCGCTTTTATCGGACCATCGGGATGCGGGAAATCCACCCTGCTCCGCTGTTTTAACCGGATGAATGATCTGGTCGAGAGTGCCCGTATTGACGGCAGTATTCGTTTCAACGGCGGCGAAATAAATGATCCGGCAACCGACGTCATCTCCCTGCGGCGCAATATCGGCATGGTGTTTCAGCAGTCCAATCCCTTTCCGAAGTCCATCTATGAAAACATTGTCTATGGCCTGAGAATAGCCGGAGTCAACGACAAGTCAACCCTGGACGAGGCGGTGGAGCGGAGTCTCAAAAGTGCCGCTATCTGGAATGAGGTGAAAGACCGGCTCCATGATTCGGCTCTGGGGCTCTCCGGAGGTCAGGCTCAGCGCATTTGCATCGCCCGTGCCATCGCCGTCAATCCGGACGTTATCCTGATGGACGAGCCCTGTTCGGCCCTTGACCCGATCTCCACCCTCAAGATTGAAGAGTTGATCGAAGAGTTGAAAAAAAGCTATACCATCGTGATAGTCACCCACAACATGCAGCAGGCGGCGCGAGTATCGGACGTGACCGCATTTTTCTACCTGGGGGAGCTGGTGGAGGCGGGCGGCACCCGAATGATTTTTACCAACCCGGAGAAAAAGCAGACAGAAGATTACATAACCGGACGCTTTGGTTAATAAGATCTGTATTTTCAGCGTTTATTCCGTTAAAAGATAACCAACCACTGTCAACTATCAGAGTCAGGAGCAGATATGAACCATGAACACATCAGTACCGCATTCGATATTGAGTTAAACGACTTGCGCCAGAGCATTCTGGTTATGGCCGGTAAAGTTGAATTAATGATCGCCAATTCAATCAAGTCACTGGTTGAGCGGGATACACCGCTGGCAGAACGTACCATAGCTTTTGACCACGAGGTTAACGGTGCGGAAATGGAAATAGATGAACGGTGCCTTGAACTGCTGGCTCTGCGTCAGCCTGCGGCACGGGATTTACGTTTTATCACCATAGCCCTGAAGATTGTTACCGATCTGGAGCGAATGGGCGACCAATGTGCCAATATTGCGAAACGAGCCCGCGAGCTTAATGAAGAGCCGCCACTCAAGCCCTATATTGACATCCCCCGGATGGCCAACCGGGCTGAAATTATGGTCAAGGAGGCTCTGGACGCCTTCGTACAGGGTAACGCCGAATTGGCGGTCAAAGTGTGCAAGGACGACAGCTTTATCGACGAACTGAACAATCAGATTCAACGGGAGCTGTTGACGTTTATGATTGAAGACCCGGCAACCATCTCGCGGGCACTGAAGCTCAACTATGTCTCAAAATCCCTGGAGCGGATTGCCGACCATGCCACGAACATCGCTGAAATGGTGATCTTTATGGTGAAGGGGAAGGATATACGGCATACCATAGCGTAGTAAGATTCGGGGGGTGGGCGAAGCCGATTGGTTAGCCCACACGTGCCACACTCCCATCCCCTTCAGGCCAACCAGCGGTGGCAACAGCGTTATGAATATCCAAGCATAAACGGTGTAAAAGAGTACCTGGAAGATACTGTTAAGCGCAACCAGCCTCGCAGCATACGTGCTGTTTCCCTGTGCCAGTTCGTTCCAGACGATCACCATGGCAATGCAGCGAGCGAGGAGCCTGTCGGACTGAGGGGGAATCTGCCGCAAATCCGTCTGCTCTCGCCAAGCCGGGGTTTCGCCGGTGGCTATTTTCTGCACACCCCCTCCCGCTTTTGCTGAAAGTTACTGCATAACCCCGTTCTCCTCTGTTGAGTACTACGTGCAAACCCGCGAGAACTGTTACCTTTTTAAATAATATTGTATTGGCATACGTTATGTATTACATCTGATAGCCGGTAATGGCGTATGTCAGTGGAGGTAAAGCCCGGACACAGAGGAGAATAACATCATGAAACTGTTCATATCACTGCTCATAGTCGGCAGCCTGTTGCTGGTAAGCTCTGCCCATGCAGAGAAAATTACCGTTGCCGCTGCGGCTGACCTCAAGTTTGCCATGGATGAAATTGTGACCGGTTTTAACAAAAACCATGCCGGTGATGAGGTGCAGGTTGTCTATGGATCGTCCGGTAAATTTCTCACCCAGATCCAACAAGGTGCCCCCTACGACCTGTTTTTTTCCGCTGACATTGGCTTCCCACGTGAACTTGCTAAGAAGGGGCTGGCAGCATCCGAAGTCAAGCCGTATGCCGTTGGCCGCATCGTAATCTGGAGTGCGGAGGTGGACGCCACAAAGTTAACCCTGGCCAGTCTTACGGATCCAAAGTTCACCAAGATAGCGATTGCCAATCCGAAGCATGCCCCGTACGGCACGCGAGCAGAAGAAGCGTTGCGCTCAGCAGGCGTATGGGACAGGGTACTGCCAAAGCTGGTTTTTGGTGATAATATCTCCCAGACGGCTCAATATGTACTGTCAGGAAATGCACAGGTGGGTATCATTGCCCTGTCACTGGTGCTTAACCCGGAACTGTCAAAGAAAGGGGGGTATTATCTGATTCCGGACACGCTGCATAACTCATTGGAACAGGGTTTTGTCATTACCAAGCCGGGAGCGAATAAGCCGCTGGCGAAGAGATTTGCTGATTATATGGGTTCACTCCAGGCTCGTGCCGTTATGACAAAATACGGGTTTGTCCTCCCTCACGAGAAGGTGGTTAAATAATAATGTTCTTGTCAGAGAGCGATAGCCAGTCCCTCTGGCTCACTATCAGGCTGGCTTTCGCGGTAACGGCCATTCTGCTGTTCGTCGGAACCCCGATCGCCTGGTGGTTAGCACGCACCCGATCACGGTTCAAGGGGCCACTTGGCGCAGTCGTGGCATTGCCGTTGGTATTACCACCGTCGGTACTTGGCTTCTATCTGCTACTGGCCATGGGGCCACAGGGGCCGGTTGGCCATCTGACCCGTACTTTTGGCATGAGTGCCTTGCCATTTACCTTCTGGGGCTTGGTCGTCGCCTCGGTTTTTTACTCGCTCCCGTTCATGGTACAGCCGTTGCAAAACGCTTTTGAGTCCATCGGCGATCATCCCCTGGAGGTGGCGGCTACTCTGGGGGCTTCCCGGCTGGACGCGTTCTTCACCGTGGCTCTCCCCCTGGCACGTCCCGGATTTTTAACCGCTTCAATAATGACCTTTGCCCATACCGTCGGTGAGTTTGGCGTGGTGTTAATGATTGGCGGTAACATACCGGGTGTTTCCCGTGTTGCCTCGGTGCAGATTTATGATCACGTAGAAGCACTGGAATATGGACAGGCTCACCACATGGCGGCGGTTCTGCTGGCCTTTTCTTTTCTTGTGTTGCTGGCACTCTCTGTGTGGCGTCCCACTACCCTGAAAACGGCTCGAAGGGACTGAGATGGAACTTTCACTGGCCGTAGAGAAACGTTTTGGCACCTTTACCCTGGCGGCAGATGTCACGGTGCGTGGAGAGCAGGTTGGCATCTTTGGTGTATCCGGCAGTGGTAAATCAACGTTGGTAAGCATGCTTGCCGGCCTTGTGGATCCAGATTGTGGCGAGATTGTTCTGAATGGTGAATGCCTCTTCAGTACGCAACGGAGGATCAACGTCCGCCCCGAAAAGCGGCGTATTGCCATGGTATTTCAGCAGCATAGCCTGTTTTCACACTTGAATGTCATGGACAATTTGCTGTATGGTTTCAAACGGTGCCGTCCGGAACACCGACGTATTGACGTTGACGAGTTGATACGGGTGCTCAATCTGGCACAGTTTCTTGACAGGGATATGCGTCATCTATCCGGCGGCGAAAAACAGCGGGTTGCCCTGGGACGGGCTCTCTTGGCAAATCCGCGTCTCTTGCTGATGGATGAACCGCTGTCGGCACTTGATGATAGCCTCCGTTTTCAAATCATCCCCTATCTTAAGAGCGTCAGTGAGCAGTTCCATATTCCGTACCTGTTTATCTCCCACTCTCTGGTCGAAATGCGACTCATGACGGATACGGTCCTGGCATTTGCCCACGGTCGCATGGTGGAGCAGACCAGCAGTGAACAGTTGGCCAGAAATCGCATGGATACCAGTCCGGTCGGCTATATCAATCTTTTACGACTGGGCTTGCCAGTTTCAGTTGCCGACCTGTACGCCTATCCGTGGGGTGACTCACAACTACTGATTTCAGCAGCTTCAGATCGGCCAGAATCAATGGTAGAGCTTTCGTCGAAAGACATCATTCTCTTCAAACAGCACCCCGAGGCCATCAGTGCCCGTAATTTGCTCCGGTGTAATGTTCGCTCCCTGTTCACCTCGGGGAGGAAGGTCGGCATAGAACTGGACTGCGCCGGCAACACCCTGATTGCAGAGGTGGTTCAGGATGCGGTCAACGAACTCGGTATCACCCCCGGCACCACCGTCTATGCCGCTGTCAAGGCCTCCGCGTTCCGCATGTTACCGGGGTGAGCCGTTCCTGTCGGGCAGTATGGAAATACTATTTTTTTACCCAATCGTCAGATACCTGCCACATGACTGTAACAAATGTATGCTACAATGGCCGCGTTTGGAAACGGTGACTTTCACAGTGTGAGGTAATAACATGGGTACTATTTTAATTATTGAGGATGAGGTTGATCTTGCTGAATTATTGGCATTTAATCTTGAACAGGAGGGGCACGTTACCCGGTGCGTCCATAACGGAGTAACCGGCTTGGAGTGGGCAGTACGGGAGTGCCCCGATCTTATCCTGCTGGATCTGATGATCCCCGGCATGCTCGGGATAGACGTCTGCAAGGCACTTCGCAAGGATCCCCGCACTGTCTCTATTCCGGTCATCATGATTACCGCCAAGGGGGATGAGATCGACCGTGTCGTCGGCTTTGAGGTGGGAGCCGATGACTATATCGTCAAGCCGTTTTCCATGCGTGAAGTTATCTTGAGAGTCAAATCAATGTTGAAACGACAGGTGAGTGAGGCCCCGATTCGGCAACCGGAACTGCTGAAAATCGGCACCATCTCCATCGACACCCAGCGCTATATAGTCACCAGTGAAGGAAGCGTCGTTGATCTTACCACCACTGAATTCAAGCTGCTGCTTCATATGTTGGAGCACAAGGGGTATGTGCTCAGCCGGGAACAATTACTGCAACGGGTCTGGGGGTACAATAATGTGGGCGACACCCGAACCGTCGATACCCATGTGACCCGTCTGCGCAATAAGTTGGGATTGCAGGGGGAGATGATCAAGACCGTGCGCGGTTTCGGCTATAAAATTGAGGTGTAGCAAACGAGGAGTTGTCGCAGAAACTCGGTTGGCGAGAGCTCACATATCCTTGGGAACCGTCAACAAATAGGGTGCTTACGGGTTTTAGCCCGACAGATTTCCAGGAGTGCTGCAGGCTCCCAGCACTATTACGGGATGGTCAAAGCGAAAAAAACCGTTACGTGCGTTCAGCACTGTATAGGTCTCAGCAAGAATATAATCAGAGGTAAAAAGCTTTAGACAGGTGGTTCTCCTCTGTAATATAAAATACCGCAGTCCTCGTCAGACACTTTGCTTGTGTGCCGAAGTATGCTATATGATAGGACGCTAGTTCAGTAAACTCTCATATTTTTCATACTAAAGGAACCTCTGAGGATGCCGCACGCACAGATTGAAATTCCTTCTAAATTACCACTTTACAGCCAGAAAGAGACGGTTGTGTTTCCGTACATGCTGTTCCCCCTGTACGTCACCGAAAAAGAGGCCTTCACGTTTCGCGAGGCGGAACGGTTTGATAAATTTGTGGTGCTGGCCTTTGAGCGCCCCGATGACGCCACCAGCGATCTCCCCCCCGGAAGGTGTGAAATTGGCACCCTCTGCAAGGTTATCAGCATTAAAAAGATGGATGATGGCCGTCTCAAGATTTCCCTTGAGGGGGTCTCCCGGATCCGCATTCTCGAGACTGAGCCTGCCGGTTCCCTTACCCTTGCCAACTGTGAACTTGTGCGTGAGTTTTTCGAAAAGAATCTGGTTTCGGAAGCATTGGTTCAGAGTCTTAATGCCCTGCTTAAAATTGCCCTTTCCAATGGTAAGCCGCTCCCCGAAGATGTTATGAAGATGATCGACTACATCGATAACCCGGCTCGGCTTTCCGATCTGGTGGCTCTCTATGTGAACCTCCCCCCCACCGACCTGCAGGAATTACTGGAAACCGTTGATCCGCTGGAGCGGCTCAAAAAAGTCTACGTCCATCTCACCAACGAAGTTCAACGGGCACAGATCAAGAACGAAGTGGCGGGAGAGGTGACCAAACGGGTCGGCAAAAACCAGAAGGAATATATCCTCCGGGAGCAGATGAAGCATATTCAGGAGGAGCTGGGGGAAGAGGATCCCCGGTCGGCCGACATCAACGAACTGCGTCGGAAAATCGAGGAGGCCGGACTGCCGGAGGAGATCAAAAAGATCGCCGACAAAGAACTGAAGCGGCTGGAGAGGATCAATCAGGCTTCCCCCGAATACACCGTTGCCCGCACCTATCTGGATTACCTGGCCGGTATGCCCTGGAATGCCAGCTCCACCGACACTCTGGACATGGTGCGCGCCGAGGAGATCCTCAACGAGGATCATTATAACCTGAAAAAAGTCAAAGAACGAATTCTCGAATTTCTGGCGGTCAGATCACTGAAAGAAGATATGAAGGGGCCGGTACTCTGCTTTGTCGGCCCCCCCGGCGTGGGAAAAACCTCCCTCGGCAAGTCAATCGCCCGCTCCATGGGGCGCAAATTTGTGCGTATTTCCCTGGGGGGGGTCAGGGATGAGGCGGAAATTCGAGGCCATCGCCGTACCTACATCGGTGCCCTGCCGGGGCGGATTGTCAAGGAACTGTTCCGCTGCGGCGTTAACAATCCTATTTTTATGTTGGATGAGATCGACAAAATGGGCAATGACTTCCGGGGAGATCCGTCAAGCGCCCTCTTGGAAGTACTCGACCCGGAACAGAATTTTAGCTTCAACGACCATTATCTGGATGTGCCGTTCGATCTCTCGAAGGTGATGTTCATCACCACCGCCAACCAACTTGACCCGATTCCTGGCCCCTTAAAAGATCGTATGGAGGTCATCCGTCTCTCCGGGTACAGCTGTCAGGAGAAAATGCAGATTGCCAAAAATTTCATTGTCCGTCGTGAACTAACGGAAAACGGTCTGGCCGACCGGGGACTACTGTTTGATGATGACGCCCTGGAAAAAGTAATCAGCGACCATACCCGGGAGGCCGGCGTTCGCAACCTGCAACGAACTATTGGCTCCCTCTGCCGTAAGGTTGCCAAGGAGATTACCCAGAATAAAATGTTCCGGGGGCGGATTACCAGCGAAGGGGTGACCGAACTGCTGGGGCCGAAAAAGTTCCATAACGAGGTGGCGTCGGAAAATGACCGGATTGGCGTGGTGACCGGACTGGCGTGGACAGAAACCGGTGGGGATATCCTCTTCATCGAGGCAACCTCCATGCCGGGCAAGGCGGAACTGATTCTCACCGGGTCACTGGGGGATGTCATGAAGGAATCAGCCCGGGCCGCACTCTCCTATATCGAAGCCCATGCTGCCGACTTAGGCATTGAACCCTCCTCCTTTGAAAACCGTACCATCCACATCCATGTGCCTTCCGGTGCCATCCCCAAGGACGGCCCTTCGGCCGGTGTCACCATGGTCACCGCACTGGTCTCCCTGCTGACCGGAAAACCGGCACGTCGTAACGTGGCCATGACCGGCGAGATCACCCTCACCGGTCGGGTACTGGCCATCGGCGGTCTGAAGGAGAAGGTGCTGGCGGCCCACCGGGCGGGAGTGAGTACGGTTATCGCCCCGGCACGCAACCGCGACGACCTGGAGGATATCCCGGAAAATGTCCGTAATGAGCTGCAATTTATCTTTGTCAACGATGTGTCCGATGCCATGGCTGCGACGCTCTAAGCGATGAATTCCGCCGCCATAGACAGGATCCTCCTGCACTTTTTCCATGAGCTGCAGAGCTATTTCGCCCTGGCCGGACGTACGGTGATCCGTATGTTTCAGCGCCCTTTTTATTATCGTGAGTTTGCCATCCAGTTTGACAAACTTGGCTTTGCCTCTCTGTTTATCTGCTCCCTCACCGGCCTTTTTTCCGGCATGGTCATGGCTCTCCAATCGTTGATCCAGTTGAAGCCCTTTGCGGCCACCAGCTATGTGGGGGGGATGGTGGCGGTAACCATGATCAAGGAACTGGGGCCGGTACTGGCTTCTCTCATGGTTGCCGGTCGGGTTGGCTCGGCAATTACCGCCGAACTGGGCACCATGGTGGTCACGGAGCAGGTTGACGCCATGCGGGTGGAAGGCACCGATATCATCAAACGATTGGCTGTGCCGCGTCTGAAGGCCATGCTGCTGGCTCTGCCACTGCTGACCATTGTGACCGATATGATCTCCATTGTCGGCGGCTATATTATGTCGGCCGGCTATGGTATCAACCCGATTATGTACGTGAGCGGCCTTCCCCAGTTCATGGTATTCCAGGATCTTGTTGAGGGAATTGCCAAACCGGCGGTGTTTGGAGCAATTATTGCTGTCACCGGCTGTTATGTGGGGCTTGGCACCAAAGGGGGAGCGGAGGGGGTCGGTGCCGCCGCCAAAAAGGCGGTGGTGCTCTCGTCGGTGCTGATTCTGGTGGCAGATTTTTTTATTGCCAAAATTTTTGTCGTATTCAGGGGCTAATATGGCGTACTGGCTGTTCAAAACCGAACCGGGCTGTTTTTCCTTCGATGACTTACACAACCGCCCGCAGATGACCGAGCCGTGGGACGGGGTGCGTAATTTTCAGGCACGGAATTTCCTGCGGGATACCGTTGTGGTGGGTGATCTGGTGCTGTTTTATCACAGCAACATTGCCGAACCGGCCGTGGTTGGCATTGCCGAGATTGTGCGTGCCGGTTATCCGGACAGTACGGCGCGGGATCCCCAGGGGGAACATTTTGACCCGAAGGCTTCTGCCGCCAACCCGATCTGGTACCTGGTTGATGTGCGTTATCGGATACCGTTTCCAACACCGGTGACCTTGGGGGATATCAAGAACAATCCACTGCTGGGGGATATGCCGCTGGTAAAACGGAGTCGCCTCTCCATCCAGCCGGTCAGCGACCTTGAGTGGCAGCTTATCCTCACTATGGGTGGCTTGCCGGAGGGAATCCGCCCCTTATGACCGGCCATGGCTCGCTCCGAATGGAAAAATTATGCTACTCTGTCGGTGGCCGTACCATCCTGCAGGATTTCGATTTTCACCTTGAACGGGGGGTAAATCGCACTATTTTAGGGGTGAGCGGTGCCGGTAAAACCACCATACTTAAACTGCTGCTTGGCCTTTTGGAACCGGATTCCGGTTCGGTACATATCGGTGATCTCTGCATCACCGGCCTTCCCGAATCCCGTTTCCGGGAACAGCGGAAACGGATCGCCATCGTCTTTCAGGGGGGGGCACTCTTTGATTCCATGTCGGTCGGTGAAAACGTTGGCTACCGGCTCTTTGAGGAAGGGGTGCTGTCCCACGCGGAAATTGGCCGCATCGTGCGGGAAAAGCTCCGTTTTGTCGGCGTTGAGGCAGCACTGAACCTGTTTCCGGCGGAACTTTCCGGTGGTATGAAAAAACGGGTGGCCATCGCCCGCGCCCTGGCCGCGGATCCGGACTATATTTTTTTTGACGAGCCGACCACCGGACTGGATCCGATCGGCGTGTACAACATCTGCAATCTGATGCAGCGCCTCCAGGCCGAAGGGAAAACCACCCTCATGGTGACCCACGATCTTGCCACGGCTTTTGCCACCTCCCAGCGTTTTACCTTTCTCCATAAGGCGCAGATGCTTTTTGAGGGGAGCGAAGAGGAAATGAAGCACAGTACCATTCCGGAAGTACGGGAATTTCTGGAGCCGACCGACCGGTCGCTCTTTGTTTGACGACACTACAACGCATAACAGGTGGAATCGTATGAATCGAAGTAATCAGATCGGTTGGGCTCAAGTGCGGGGAGGTGTCTTTATCCTGCTGGCTCTGCTCTTTTTTGCCGGTGGAGTCCTCTTAATGGGGCAGAAAACCAAGATGTTTGTCACCAAAGGCACCATGAGTATTGTCATGAATGACGTGGTCGGCCTGAAGGTGGGGGCACCGGTTTGGCTGGCCGGCGTTGATGTGGGTCTGGTCAACACGATCTATTTTGCCCACCCGGAAACCAGCAATGAGGTGACTATTGAGATTCAGGTGGATACCGAAGCCATGAAAAAGATCGGTACAGACTCAAAAATAACCATTAAAACCAGGGGGCTCATGGGGGAAAAATACATCGACATCCTCCCGTCCCGGTCCTACTCAGCCACACCACCCCTTCAACTGCGTGGGTCACCGACCGCCAAACTCGACGATGTCATTCAAAAGGCGGGGGACTCCTTTGATAAAGTTAATTCGATTATTGACAATATCCAACAGGGGAAAGGTACCCTGGGCAAGCTGAATAAAGACGAAAGCCTCTACCGCACCCTTTCCCAACTCACCACGGAAATGAAAGATTTGATTGTGACCATCAACCGGGGCAATGGCACCCTTGGCAGGTTGAACCGGGATCCGGAACCGTATAACCGGCTCATCGGTATCCTCACCAAAGCCGACCAGACCCTTCAGGACATACAGGAGGCCGATGGCACCCTGAACCGTCTGATCTATGACAAATCGCTCTTCACCAAATTAACGGCATTGACCGACAAAAGTACCCAGGCGGCCGATGATGTGCGGGATCTGAACCGGCGTATCCTGGCAAAAGACGGCACCATCGGTATGCTCCTCAATGATCGGGAGTTTTATGACAAGGGGATGTCGCTGCTTACCAAAGCGGAGCGCTCCCTCAGCGACATCGAAAAGCTCACCTCCCAGGTAAAGGGGGGGGAGGGAACTGCCGGAAAGCTGGTTTCCGATGGTGCCCTGTATGAAAAACTGAACAGTATGGTCGATAACATGGATGCACTGGTCAAGGACATCAAGAAGGATCCTAAAAAATACATTAAATTTTCCGTGTTCTAGGAGTTTGTCACCATGAAGTGGATTCTCGGTATATGTCTGCTGGTGGCGGCATCGGTTGCGCCGCTTCGAGCCGCCACACTTGAAGAAAAAGTTGTCGAGCACACCCTGAAGAACGGTATGAAGCTGCTGTTGGTGGAACGTCATACCTCACCAACCGTGTCGGCCTGGATCCGTTTCCGGGTCGGCAGCGTTAATGAGCGAAGCGATGAGCGGGGCATCGCCCACCTGCTGGAGCATATGCTTTTCAAGGGCACCACCACCCTGGGCACGCGGGATTATGCCGCCGAGAAGCCCATTCTAGATGCCATCGAAGCGGTGGGTATACAGTTGATTGCCGAGAAAGCGCGGCACACACCGGGTAATACGCCAAAAATAGCCGCTCTGGAAAAACAGTTGGTCACCCTGGAGGCCGCTGCGTCAAAATATGTGGTCAAAGATGAATTCTTCGAACTTTACTCAAAGCATGGCGGCACCGGCTATAACGCCTTTACCAGCCGGGATGGCACCACCTATCTGATCAATCTGCCAGCCAACAAACTCGAACTCTGGGCAGCCATTGAATCGGATCGGCTCCGTAATCCCGTACTCCGCGAATTTTACACGGAACGCTCCGTGGTTATGGAAGAACGGCGCAGATCCTATGAAGCCGATCCGGAAAGCAAACTCTGGGAGACTTTTCTTGCCGCCAGTTTCCTGACTCACCCCTATGGTCAGCCGACCATCGGCTGGATGTCCGACATTGAAAACCTCACCAGAACCAAGGCCGAGCAGTTCCTTCACAACTATTACGCCCCCAACAACGCCATTGTTGCCATTGTCGGTGATATCGACGCCACACGAACCATCGCCCTGGTGGAACGCTATTTCGGGGGGATTGTGCCGGGTAAGGAGCCGCTGCCGGTGACCGCCCTTGAACCGCCACAGGGGGGAGAACGACGCATTGAGCTGGTGGCCGATGCCGAGCCGTCCCTCATCGTGGGCTTCCATAAACCGGCCATCGGCACGCCGGACGATTATGTGTTTGATGTTATTACCATGATTCTCGGCACCGGCCGCACCTCCCGTTTTCACAAAAAACTGGTGGTGGAGCAGCAACTCACGTCAGAGATCGGCGTATTTGATGCACCGGGCCATCTCTACCCGAACCTCTTCGTGATAAATGCCAATACACGTTCTCCCCACACCATCGCCGAAGTTGAGGCGGCCATTCTGGCAGAGCTTGAGCTATTAAAAACGGTGCCGGTTGCTGCACGGGATCTACAGCGGATTCTCAATAAAATGGAATATGAAGAGGCTCGCCGCATGGGCACCAACGGCGGCTTGGCGCGAAATCTCACCGAATATGAAGCAACCACCGGCAGCTGGCGGTATATGGTCAAACAACGAGGCATCATAGCCACGGTAACCCCGGCGGATATCCAGCGGGTTGCTGCGACCTACTTTACCAGAGAAAACCGCCTTGTCGGCACCATCTCAAAAAAGGGGGATAACAAATGAAACTATTCATCAGCGTCTTTTGTCTCCTGCTTTCAATAACGACCGCCTTCGGGGGGGTACCGGCACCGGCCAATCCGCGGACCATGACCTTCCCCCCCCTTGATTTTCAAATTCCCACCGCAGAAAGGGTGCTGCTTGACTGCGGCATGCCGGTCTATCTGCTTCGGGACAGCGAATTGCCGATCATTACCATGTCAGCCATGGTCCATGTGGGGAAGGTCTCCGAGCCGGCGACAAAGGCGGGACTCGCCTCCCTGGTTGGTTCGGTTATGCGCAGTGGGGGGGCGGCAGGAACCGCACCGGAAGCACTTGACGATGAACTTGAATTCATGGCCTCTGCCGTGGAAAGCTCCATCGGCAATGATATGGGCACGGTTTCATTGACCACCCTTCGTAAAAACTTCAGCCGTTCACTGCAACTTTTCTCGGACGTGCTGCTCCGCCCCGACTTTAGGGAAAAACGGGTCGAAATTGCCCGTAAGCACGCCATTGAGGCACTGCGTCGTCAGAATGACGATCCGAAAGAAATTGCCGAGCGGGAAATTACCCGGGCACTTTACTCCGGCCATCCCCTCGGCAGCACGGTTACTTTTGATTCACTGAACAGCATCAGTCGCCAGGATGTGGTCGATTTCCATCGCAGCTATTTCCGTTTTGACACGATGATTCTCACTGTTTCAGGGGATTTTGAGCGGGGAGAGGTGCTTAAGGAACTGAACCGGCTGTTCAAAGGGGGAAAAAAGTCGGCCACGTCCCGGCGTCCCGTAATTCCCCAGCCACAACAGGTCTTCAAGGAAGAGCTGTTGTACGGCAGGAAGGACGTCAGCCAGACGGTCATCCGCATGGGTCACCTTGGCCTAACCAAAGATTCCCCCGACATTTACGCCGTACGTATGCTGGACTACATCCTGGGGGGGAGCTTCACCTCCCGGTTAACCATGGAGGTACGAACCAATCAGGGGTTGGCCTACAGTGTGGGGAGCCATTTCGACATCGGGCGGCACTTTACCGGCACCTTTATTGCCGAAACCGAGACCAAGGCCGAATCCACCATCAAGACCGTGTCACTGATGAAGAAGATCATTTCGGAGATAACCACATCACCGGTCACCGAAGAGGAGCTGAACGGGGCGCGGGAATATCTGATAAACTCCTTTATGTTCGGCTTTACCAGCCCCGCAACCATTGTCAGTCAGCGGGCTCGTCTTGAGTTTTACGGCTACCCGGAGCACTATCTGGAACAGTATCGTAATAACATCGCCATGGTCACCCGGGCCGACATTCTAAAAGCAGCCAAAACCTATCTGCATCCTGACGCCTTCAAAGTGGTCGTCATTGGCAATGCAGATACATTTGACCAGCCGCTTGCAACACTCGGCACGGCGCGGCAGTTGGATCTTACATTGGTTGTTCCCAAGCCGTAACGGAGATCAAAAAAACCAGGGTACCCGATGGGACATTTTACACCAACCGTCATTTCGTAACAACGAGGAGCTACAGAAATGCCGTGAAAAAGTGATTGTTATCGGGGATGCCTGCCGGTAAGGCACTTTGCTGTGGTGATGACCTCTTTTTAATCAGCCCCTCCCTCTCACACATACATATTAATCTGGTAAATTAAGGTACAATACATTAGAATTCAGACATTTGAAGCCGTTCGGTATGTGTGACTACCTGAAATAAAAAAGCTGATCATTGTGGAGTCGATTTTGCAGTAGTGAATATATGTAATGTACAGGGAGGTACCATGACTATTTCAAAGAAAATGTTACTGGCGTTGGGGATGATCTGTGTGATGGTTGTGATGTCAATCGCCATTCCCTTTATGACCACCCGGGATCTGAAAGATGTTAAAGCCGATCTTGTCACCTATGAAGCCTTGCAGGATGAAATCGGTTTTACCCAGGATCTGCAGATTCAGGTGGCAAATATCTGGCAGTTCATGACGGATGCCTCCCTGACCAGGGAGCTGAAATCTATTAATCAGGAAGCTAAAACAGCCTACGACAAAGCACAGGCACTGGTTAACCGTCTGCTTGAGATGCCGGGTCATGATCCGGAACAGATCGCCAAGCTGAAAGAGATTCAGCAGGGGTTGCCGGTGATGTGGCAAACCGGCACTCGCATGTTTGATGGCTATGCCGTCAGTCCCCAGGCGGGTAATCTTGTCATGGAGGAGTATGACAAGGCGTGTGACCGGGTTATCAATGCGGCGGCGTATACGGCTGATAAGAGCCGGGCCCGGGGTCGTGCCGAGATGAAGGGGATTGATGGCGATATTACGCTGCTTAACACGAAGGTTAGTTACAGTGGTGCCGGGGCAGCGATGCTGGGGCTCGTTGTCATTGTCATAATGTTCCTGCTCCGCAACATGATTGTGCGGAAATTGCAGTTGATAATCGAGGCAATCGGTTGTCTGGCAACCGGTGACCTGAGCAAAACATTTGCTTCCGACGGCAACGACGAGATCGCCCAGGTTAACAGTATGGTCAACACCCTGGTTGAGTCCCTGAGGAAAATTATCGTCAATATTTCCGATGCCGCTGCCCGGGTCTCAACGGAATCGGTTCAGTTGGCCGCCATATCCGAACAGATGGCACGTGGTGCGGAGGAGGTGGCAGACGAATCGGGAGCAATCGCCACGGCGGGGGAAGAGATGGCCGCCACATCGGGAGATATTGCCCGGAATTGCCAGTTGGCCGCAGAAGGGGCACAGCGTACGTCACAGGCCGCCTCCGACGGTTCAGGCGTAGTTGCCAAAACGGTGCTGGTGATGGGGCAGATTGCGGATCGGGTGCAGGAGTCTTCCCAAACGGTGGAAAGTCTGGGGGCGCGCAGTGATCAGATCGGTGCCATAATCGGCACCATCGAAGATATCGCCGATCAGACCAATCTGTTGGCTCTCAACGCTGCCATTGAAGCGGCACGGGCCGGAGAACAGGGGAGGGGCTTTGCGGTGGTTGCCGATGAGGTCCGGGCACTTGCGGAGCGGACCACCCGTGCCACCAGAGAAATTGGCGAAATGATCAAGAATATCCAGACCGAGACCCAGGGAGCCGTTGCGGTCATGGTTCAGGGGGGACGTCAGGTTGAATCAGGAAAACAGGAGGCTGCCCGTTCCGGTGATGCGCTGCAGACGATTCTCGCCTACGTGAACGAAGTTGCCATGCAGGTCAGTCAAATCGCTACAGCGGCCGAGCAACAGACCTCAACAACCGATGAAATATCACGCAAAATGTATCACATTACGGAAGTAATTCATGAGACCGCCACCGGAGCTACCCATTCGGCACGTTCGGCAGAGCAGCTGCGCAACAGTGCCGACGAGCTTCAGGCGGTGGTCAGGCAGTTCAGGGTGTAGTGGAACCGCCAATTGTATCTTGTATCCGTGCCATGATTTCTGGTATATTGGCACGGTTTATCAGATGTAGCCGCCTCAAAGATGTGGAACGCTGCACGGAAAAAAGGAGAGTACTGAATTATGCTTGGACCGATAGAAATAAAGAACGGACTCCACTGGATCGGCTCGGAAGACCCGGATTTGCGGGTATTTGATGACCTGTTTCCGACGGAGCATGGCACCAGCTACAATGCATATCTGCTGAAGGGAACGGAAAAAACCGTACTCATCGACACGGTGGAAGAAAAATTTGTTGACGAGTATATGGATAAGGTCAGATCTCTGGTCGATCCGAAAACCATCGACTATATCGTGATTAACCATACAGAGCATGATCATTCCGGCTCACTGCTCTATCTGCTGGAGCAGGCTCCCCAGGCGGTGGTCTACTGCTCTATCGGAGCTAAAAACTTCCTGACCAACATACTGCACAAGCCGATTAACTGTGTGACCGTCAAGGATGGTGACACCCTGGCTCTGGGGGGGCGTACCCTTCGCTTTATTACCGCACCGTTCCTCCATTGGCCCGACACCATGTTTACCCGCCTCGAAGAGGATCACATCCTTTTTACCTGCGACGCCTTTGCGGCCCATTACTGGCAGACCGGACATATCTTCAATGATGAAGTCGATGATTTTACCTCGGCCCGTCATTTTTACTTTGACTGCATTTTCCGCCCCTTCAAGGACAAGGTGCTTGCCGCAGTGGAGAAAATCCGCCATGACGTGATCGACATGATCTGTCCGAGTCACGGGCCCATTATCAGGCAGGATCCCTGGAAGGTTATCCAGCAGTTTGAAAACTGGAGCAAGCCGACCTCACAGGGTAAAAAAATCGTTTCCCTGTTTCTGTCTCCCCATGGCAGCACGGAAAAAATGGCCCAGGCCGTTGCCCGGGGGGCTGCCCATGACGGCATAGAGGTTATCAGCTTTCATATTAATAGTTTAAATGCCAGTGAGTTGCGTAATCTGATGGAAGAGGCCGACGCCCTGCTCTTTGGTATTCCAACCTTTAACCGGGATATTGCCAAGCCGATGTGGGATGTGTTGGCATATCTCAGCACCGTGAAGCTCAAGACCAATCTTGCCGGTGTCTACGGTAGTTATGGCTGGAGTGGTGAGGCGTGTAAAATGGCGGAAGATCGGCTCAAGAGTCTTGGTTTCAAGATGGTCGCCGATACGGTTCGGACGCTGTTTACTCCGAAACCGGAAGTGCTTGAACAGTGTGAAGCACTTGGCCGTGCTGCTGCAGAGGCGGTTGCTGCCAGGTAGTTGTCGGTCGGGAAAAGTTTGAGAGAAGGTTTACGGGGCGGTCTTCGTCTGGCATTCACTGTGGTGAATGACCAGCCGTAAGGCCGCCTCGATTTTTTGTATGTCAACGATCGTATTGAAGCAGGGCCCCAAGGGACGTTCATTAAGAATGCCGATAACCGGCAGCGGGTAACAGTCCTTGATTCCCGCGGTCAGATCCCGTTCACAGGCCACGGCCAGCACCAGCTTTGGCTGTTTTTCCACGATGACCTTGCGAGCCAAAGTCCCACCGGTCGCCACCGAAATATCCACTGCGTAGGCAACCCCGATGTCAACCAGCTCTTTGATGGTGCAGCGTCCACACTGAACACATTTGTTAATATCGCCGGTCACCTTTATTTCGCACTCGGCAAACTGAATGCAGTGGGGAAGCAGCACCAAAATGCGCTCCGGTGGCGCCTTCATCCGTTGTGAAAGTACCAGGCTGTTGTTCATGGCAACAAACGATTGCCTGATGCGATCCTTGTCGATGCCGATCACCCTCCCCACCAGTTCGATCACCGGCAGTAAAAACTTGATTACCACCAGTCGCATGAAGCGGGTCATGACCAGATCTTTTCCGATGGCGGTGGTCAGTACCAACAGGCCGGTGCCGAGCATGGCCGCACCGGAAAGGATGACCATGATGACACCGACGATGTGGGGAAGGTTGGGATGGATGTTGGCAAGACCCCGGTTGGGAATCCACCAGGCGAGAAAGATAGTGGCAACCATAATCAGGCAGGTTACCCCCATCAGGGAGACGAAAAGCCGTTTACGTGGTTGCGGTGAAGCCTGTTCCGTTCCCGATGTCACAACTGCTGGTCACTGGCGGTGTCGCTGGTCAACAGGGTGCCAGGGAGTATGGCGTGGCCGGCAAGGAAGCTGCTGCAGGGGAGGCGTTTTTTACCCGCCAGTTGTAACTCCTCAAGGAACAGGGAGCCGGAACGGCAGGCCACTTCAAAGCTGCTCCGTGCTGCCTGCAGTACACTACCGGGGAGTCCGCAGCCGTCACCAATCCTGGTGCGAAATATTTTGAGAACCTGCCCTTCAATGACCGTGGAGGCACCGGGCCACACCGCCAGGGCTCGTACCTGATTGTGGATGGTACGGGCATCCGTATCCCAGTTGATACTGCCATGCTCTTTTTTGAGCATCGGGGCGTAGCAACTGTCGGCATCGTGCTGGGGTACCGGTACCAGTTCATCGGCAGCAAGCCGGTCCAGGGTTTCCCCCAGCAGCTCGCCCCCCAATACGGCCATTTGATCATGGAGCGATACAATATTTTCCTCGTCATCCAGGGCGATTTTTCGGGTGAGCAGCATGTCTCCCGTATCAAGCCCCACGTCCATGAGCATGGTGGTGATGCCGGTTTCGGTTTCGCCATTCATGAGACACCAGTTAAGTGGTGCCGCACCCCGATAGCGGGGGAGCAGTGAGGCATGGACGTTGATACAGCCATGGTGCGGGATATCCAGCAGTGCCTTGGGGAGTATCTGGCCGAAGGCCACTACGACGATAACGTCCGGTTTCAGGTCCCGAATAATTTCAACGAAAGCGGGGTCACGCACTTTGGGAGGCTGGAACACCGGAATGCCATTCAGTTCTGCAAGCACCTTGACCGGTGGTGGCAACATCTTCTGCCCCCGCCCCTTGGGACGATCCGGTTGGGTCACCACCGCCACAATCTGTTCGTCACGGGCAATGAGCTTTTGCAGTGTGGGACAGGCGAAATCGGGAGTGCCCATGAAAATAGTGCGCCAGGTGGTCATCGTTTCTCCTCAGCCGCTTTACGCGCCTTGCGCTGGAATATTTCACGTTTGAGCGGAGAGAGGTGATCGACAAACAGCCGTCCTTCAAGGTGGTCAATTTCATGCTGAAAGGCGATGGCCAGCAGCCCTTCTGCGTCCCACTCCTGTTCCGCTCCGGAAAGATCCAAAGCCTTGACCGTGACACGGGCATGGCGTTTGACATTGGCCGCGTAGGAGGGGACTGACAGACACCCCTCCTCTTCAAAGGCATCCCCCTCTGCGTGGGTTATCACCGGATTTACGGCCACAATCAGTTCAGGAGGCTCATTTTTCCCGGAAATATCAATGACGATGACCGCCTGGTGTACCCCTATCTGGGGGGCTGCAAGGCCGATGCCCGGTGCATCGTACATGGTTTCTGCCATGTCTGCTGCCAGTTGGCGGATTGAATCGGTGATTGAGGAGACCGGTGCCGATTTCTTTTTCAGTTCCGGATTCGGGTAGGTAAGAATGGTTCGAATCATTGCGTCGTATGTCCTTTATTGCGAGTTTAAGAACATAATGATACTATCTTGCCGTGATAAAATCAATTTTCATCTTCATCCAGAAGAAGCGAGGTGGCGGATGACCGATTCTATTGACAGAGTCTCGGGGGCACAAGGGGCTTCCAGAGGTGGTGGACAGGGGGACGGAGGGTACCATCCCCCCCATGGGCAGCGGAAGCGGCCGCCTGCGGAGCCGGTTGCCGATGTGGTTGACATTTCACGGGCAGCCCGCGAACGACAGGGGGGGAAGGAAAAAAAGAGCATTTTTGATTTTATCAGGGAGCTGCTCGGATGAGCCGGCGCTGCTCCGGTGGGGCAGGATCCCCCTTTGTTAATGTTATCTGCAAGGAGTCTGTGTAGTGAAGCTCGATGCCACTACGGTCATAATCCTCACGGTCATCAATGTCTCGATCATGTTGATGATACTACTGCATACCCGTTTGACACGTAAGACCTATTCCGGTTTTGATGTCTGGGTAACGGGAAGTGCCTTCTGGGTGGCCGGATCCATTCTGAGCTACATTTTCCGGGGCGTCATTGGGCCATTTTGGGTGATTGTGGTCGGCAACAGCCTGATGCTGACGCTGCCGATCTGCTTTCTCGATGGCATCAATCGTTTTTACGCCATCCCGAGTCGCTGGTGGCGTACCCCGTTTAATATAATGGCACTGGCAGTGGCAGCGGCACTACTTTACTACTTTACCTTAGTGTCAGAGAGTATTTCAGCACGGGGGGTTGTCATATCCTGTAGCTACATACTTTTTTTTAGCCGAGCCGCTCTTGAGCCGTTGCACGTTCCCTCTGCCCGTCGCCATAGCATGCAATGGCTGCTGTTTGCAGGTATTATGCCAATGGTTGTTGTCCATATCCTGCGCGTACGGTTCTTTGTTGAACATCCGGAGCTGCACACCTTTGCAGAGGTTGTGGCCAAAGATACCTTACTGATCATTATCATGATGATGAGTGGTATTAATGCGATTATTATCAGTTATAGTTATATTTCCCTGACCGGTGACCGGGTAGAAGAAGAGTTGACTGCCAGCGAACAGCGGATGTCAGCCGCCTACGATGCGGAACGGGAATCCCGTGAAATGCAGGATCGTTTTCTCGACATGATATCCCACGAATACCGCACACCGGTTGCCATTATCCAGACCAACCTGGACATACTTGACCTGAAAAGTACGAATAAAAACGCCATCATTCTGCCCGAGCTGAAAAAGATGCACCGGGCGGTGGTGCGACTTGTGGAGTTGTTTGAAACGACCAGACGCCGGGAAGGTTTCGGGAAACATTCAATCACACCGGTATTGGAAACCATTGAGGTCGCCCCATACCTGTCCGAAGTGTTTCATTTTGCTGGTGATCTGTGGGGAAACCGTTTTGTCCTGCGTAAGCAGGTGGGGGGAAGTGGCTCCATTCGGGTTGACCGAAATCTATTCCGTACGGCACTGCTGAACTTACTGGATAATGCAGCCAAATATTCGCCGCCCGACTCAGATGTCACTCTGGATATTGAGTCCGGCAGACAGTCTCTGACTATAATTGTGACAAACCGTACGTGTGCCGGGCTCCCTGCTGATGTGAGCGTTCTTCTTAATAAATACCAACGTGGTGGGAACAGTGCCGGCACCAGCGGCACTGGAGTGGGCTTATATCTGACCAGCAAGATTATTGAAGAGCATGGTGGCCGCATAACGCTGGAAGCTATCTCAAACGATTTCCTGGTAACAGTACGTATGCCGTACGAAACAGGTACAAAGGGGGAACCAAATGGAATCTGACGCGATACGCATCATCATTGTTGAAGATGACAGAGACCTGCGCGAGAGCCTGGAAACCTATCTTTCCATGAGTGGATTTCTTGTTGAGGGGGTTGGTACCAGCCGTGAGTTTTACCGTGCCCTGGATAGTCATTCCTTTGATATTGCCTTGCTTGACATAGGATTGCCGGATCAGTCCGGCATTGTCCTGGCAGAATATTTACACAACAATACCTATACCGGCATCATCATGCTTACCGCCAAAGACAGTGATGAAGACAAGCTCAGAGGCTATGACGCGGGTGCTGATATCTATCTGACCAAACCGATTGACAGCCGCATGCTGGCATCGGCGGTTACCAACCTGGCATACCGGTTAAAACCGCACCGTGGCACCATCATGCAAGAGGTCTCGACATCGGAGTGGCTGGTCAATAAAGCCTCTTGGAACCTGCAAACAGCTGATGGTAAAGTAGTACCACTGACACCGCTCGAAGTAAAATTCCTCACCCTGCTGTCCGATTCGCCAGGAGTTCCTGTCAGCCGTGCCGACCTGTTACAAGAGCTGTATAGCCGCAGCGACGATTACACCGGTAAGGCACTTGATGTCATGTTGTACCGCTTACGCGCAAAAATCACGGCAGTAAGTGAGCTGCCACTGCCGGTTAAATCAATCCGAACCCAAGGCTATTGCCTGACCGCTCCGCTGACCTTTCGCTAACCTTTCCCCCCGCGCCAACTCCCGCGCAGATGTTACTTTTGGTAACTTTTCTGTAACTTTCCGTGTGTAGAAATTAATTAATCCTTCGTAGATAATGACAGACTGCAAGAGATTGGTGTTCAAGGCATTACCCTGCTGTTCACCGCTCAAAGCCCCCTGCATACCTGTGAAAAACGAAGGAGAACACCATGAATAGAGCATACCGGTTGATATGGAACCGTGCAAAAGAGTGTTGGGTTGTTGCTGCCGAGATTGTCAGAGGTGCTGGTCTCCCTCCGGTTATGGCTGCTGCAGCGGCTCTTGGCGTCCTTCTGGGGTCGACTGTGCCCGGTGCTTATGCCCTGCCGGTTGGTGGACAGGTAGCTGCCGGGCAGGCGACTATCAGCACTCCGTCCACCACCCGGATGAATATCCAGCAGGCAACTAACCAGGCCATAATAAACTGGAACTCATTTGGAATCGGTAACGGTGAAACGGTCTCCATTGTTCAGCCTTCTCGCCAGTCAACCCTGCTTAACCGCGTACTGGGCAATGATCCTTCGGCGATCTTCGGCTCGTTAACCGCCAACGGCAGGGTGTTTTTGACAAACCCCGCCGGTATTTTATTTGCTCCGGGTGCCAGCGTCAACGTGGGTGGTTTGGTGGCTTCCAGCCTTGCCATCAAGGATAGTGACTTTCTGGCAGGCAATTACTCCTTTTTGAAAGAGGGCTCAAGTGGCTCGGTGGTGAACCGGGGGAGTTTAACCGGCGGCTTTGTGGCACTCCTGGGGAGGAGCGTGGAGAACTCCGGCACCATCATCACTGCCAAAGGGACCACCGGACTTGCGGCCGGCGATGGCATTACTCTTGACATTGATCCAAACGGATTACTGGCGATCAAGGTTGATAAAGGTGCCTACCAGGCTCAGGTGAGCAACAGCGGTGTTATTGAGGCCGATGGCGGCACCGTGGTAATGACTGCCAAGGCGGCCGATCTGCTTTTGGCATCGGCAGTCAACAACAGTGGCAAAATTCGTGCTGCCAGTATGGTCGAGCGCAATGGCGAGATTGTCCTTGAGGCGGGTGTGGGTGGTAGTGTTGAAAATAGCGGTACCCTTGATGTGTCCTCAGCCGAAGGCAAAGGGGGGCGTCTTGTGCTTACCGGTGACTCCGTGCTGATTAAAAGCGGAGCCTCTTTGAACGCTTCAGGTGCCACCGGTGGGGGGAATGTGCTGGTGGGGGGTGAGTGGCAGGGGGGTGGCACGCTGCCACAGGCCACCACGGTCACAATGGAGTCGGCTTCGACGATTGATGCCAGTGCTATCCGCCAGGGTGACGGGGGCAAAGTCGTGTTGTGGGCAACGGGAACCACCGATTTTGCCGGCAGTATCCTCGCGACCGGTGCCGGTGTGGCGGGGGCGGGGGGGAGTGCGGAGGTGTCCGGCAAAACTCTGCTCAATTACACGGGACAGGCCAATCTGCTTGGGAGTCAGGGGGGAAGTACGGGCACACTGTTGCTTGACCCGTACAATCTTTATATCGTGACCGGTACGGGCGGTAGTGTTACCGCAGGCAGTAGTAACTCGGCCCTCGGTGTCACCACGCTGACCAACCAACTCGCAACGGCCGATGTGGTGGTCAGTACCGGTTCCAGTGGCAGCCAGAGCGGCATACTCGGCGTCATGACCGACATCACTTCAGCGTCAACCAACAATCTGACGCTGACGGCGAATTATAACGTGGTTCTCGATGGTTCCGTCAACATCGGCGGCAAGCTGACGGTCAATGCGGGCAATAACTTTGTAATGGGCACCAATCTTACCACGGCGGCGGGTGTGACGATCACTGCGAACGGGGGCTTTGTTAAAACGGGCACCGGTACCAGTTATCTGACCGGCAACATCAGCACCAGCAACGCGGCTATCACCATTGCCGGGCCCGTGCAGGTTGCCACTTTCAGCGGTGTTGCTCCCCTGACGCTTAGTAGTGACGGAGGTGCCATTACCCTCAGTGGTGCGGTCAGTGGTTATACGGGAACGGCGATGAATTACGGCCTCTTAATGGCAAACAGCCTGTACAGCGGTATCACCGTGAGTGCCGTAGCGGGCAGTAGCAGTGATATATACCTCATGTACTACTCCGGCACCTACAAACTGTTTAACCAGTGGGGACTGCCCACATTGAATTATCTGGTGGTGGGTGGCGGTGGCGGTGGCGGTACCTCACAGGTAGGCGCTTACGGCGGTGGTGGCGGTGGTGGCGGAGGTGTTGCCACCGGCACGTATACCCTCAGCGGAATATCCGCGAGTATTTCGGTGGGTTCGGGGGGGTCCGGTCAATATTCTGGTCAGGATTCGTCTTTCGGTTCTATTCTGGCCGGTGGTGGTGGCCGTGGCGGAGATAACAGGGTAAGCAATCGGGCAAGCGGGGCGGGTGGTGCAGGGTATGCCGCAGGTGGTGGTGGCGGCGGTGCAGGTTTTCAGGGGGCTGGTGGGGCCCCTGGTGGCACAGGAACACAGCGGAGTGGTGGTACAGGTGGATCGTATCTTGCCAATGGTTCGGGTGGTGGTGGCGGTGGCGCAGGTGGTAGTGCCGATTATCCAAATGGTGGGAGTGGCGTTTCGTCGGCTATTACCGGCACAAGCATCACCTATGGTGCGGGTGCCAACTTTAACGGGACACCCACCGCCAATACGGGTGGAGGGGGCGGTGCGATTGGCTATGGTTCCGGCTCCGCTGCGGATGGCATCGTTGTGGTCAGTTACACCGTGGGTAACGCTCCCACCACCGCCGCGACGGCGTTAAAGCTCAATGGTGGGAGTGGTGCCGTCACGCTGGGCTCGACGGTATCCGGTTTGAGCAGCCTTGAGGTGAGTACCGGGGCGGCGTCCTCCATTGCCGGGATAATTTCCGGCACCGGCAGCAGTCTCACCAAGAGCGGCACCGGCACCCTGACCCTGTCCGGCGTCAACAGCTACACCGGAGCAACCACTATCACGGCTGGCACCTTGGCACTGGACGCCACCGGTACGATCGCCGCAAGTTCTGGCGTGGCGGATGGGGGTGGGTTTACGATTGCTGCCAACAAGACCATTGCCTCTTTGACCGGCAGCGGTACCACGACGCTGGGGGGGGTGCTGACCATTGGTGACAGCAACAACTACTCCGGCAGCTACAGCGGGGTTGCCAGCGGCACCGGTGGTATTATCAAGGCGGGAACCGGCACCCTGACCCTCTCCGGTGCCAACAGCTACAGCGGTGCCACCACCATCAGCGGTGGTACCCTGGCACTGAACGCCACTGGTACCATCGCCGCAAGCTCCGGCGTGGCCAATGGCGGCACCTTCACGATTGCTGCCGACAAGGTAGTCGCCTCCCTGACCGGTGCCGGCGGTACAACGCTGGGGGGTACCCTGACCATCGGTGACAGCAACAATTACTCCGGTACCTACAGTGGCAACGCCAGTGGTACCGGCGGTATTACCAAAGTCGGCACCGGCACTCTGACCCTCTCCGGGGTTAACAGTTACAGCGGTGCCACCAGCATAAACGCCGGTACGCTGAAACTTGGCAGCACCACCGCCCTCGGTAGCGGAGTCGCCGGTGTCACGGTAAGCTCCGGTGGGGCACTCGACCTCAACGGCTTTACCCTCTCCACGGCGAAGCCATTGGCAGTGAACGGCACCGGTGTTTCCAGTGGTGGTGCCGTAACGAACAGCTCGGCAACTGCGGTGACCTATGGCGGCTTGCTCACGTTGGGGAGTGCGGCCAGCATTGTGGCAAGCAGCGGCAGCATTGTGTTCTCCAATACCGGCACCATCACCGGTTCCGGTTTCGGTCTGACACTGGGGGGCAGTGGCAGTGACAGCAGCCTGGCCGGCATTATCGCTACCGGTAACGGTTCACTGACCAAGACGGGGACAGGTCTCTGGACGCTCTCTGGTGCCAACAGCTATAGTGGTGTCACCAGCATTGCCGCCGGTACGCTCAAGCTTGGCAGCAGCTCCGCCCTTGGCAGCGGAGATGCCGCCGTCACGGTAAGCTCCGGCGGAGCACTCGACTTGAATGGCGTGACGCTCTCTGCGGTAAAAGCACTGACTCTCAACGGTACCGGTATTTCTGGCGGTGGCGCACTGTTGAACAGTTCGGCTTCGGCGGCGACTTACAGTGGTTTGCTCACGCTCGGCAGTGACAGCAGCATTGTGGCAAGCAGCGGCAGCATTGTGCTGTCCAACAGCGGCACCATCACCGGTTCCGGTTACGGATTGACGCTGGGTGGTGCCGGTGCGTCCAGCAGCCTCTCCAGCATTATCGGTACCGGTGCCGGTACGCTGACTAAGGCAGGCACCGGCACCTGGATCCTCTCTGGTGCCAATAGTTACGACGGTACCACCTCCCTCAGCGCGGGGACGTTGAAGCTTGCCAGCAGCTCCGCCCTCGGCAGCGGAGCCGCCGGTACTACGGTGAGCAGCGGTGCGGTACTGGATTTAAATGGTGTGACACTTGCCGCGGCGGAAGCGTTAACACTTAACGGTTCCGGAATTTCCAGCGGCGGTGCACTCACGAACAGTTCGGCCACGGCAGTCACCTACAGCGGCTTGATCACCCTGGGCAGTGCGGCCAGCATCGTGGCAAACAGCGGCAGCATGGTACTTTCCAATACCGGCACCATCACCGGTTCCGGGTTCGGCCTGACGCTGGGTGGCAGTGATACCGCAAGTAGTCTTGCCGGTATCATCGGTACTGGTGCCGGTACGGTGACCAAGGAGGGGACCGGTACCTGGACGCTCTCCGGTGCCAACAGCTACACCGGCATCACGACCATCAGTGCCGGAACCCTGAAGCTTGGCAACAGCTCCGCCCTGGGCACCGCAGCCGGCCGCACCACGGTAAGTTCCGGCGGGGTACTTGATCTCAATGGTTTCACACTTACGGCAGCGGAAGCACTGACGCTCAATGGCACCGGCATTTCCAGCGGCGGCGCACTCACGAACAGTTCGGCAACGGCGGTGACCTACAGTGGCTTGATCACCCTGGGCAGTGCGGCCAGCATTGTGGCAGACAGCGGCGCTATTGTTCTTTCCAATACCGGCACCATTAGCGGCGGATGGGGCTTGACGTTGGGTGGCAGTAACAGTGGCAGCAGCCTGGCCAGTATCATCGCCACCGGTTCCGGCACGGTGACCAAGGCGGGGTCAGGTACCTGGACCCTTTCCGGTAACAGCACCTACATCGGTGCCACCACGGTGAGTGCCGGGACGCTGGCGGTCACTGTCAACAACGCACTCGGCGCCACTACCGGCAGCACCACCGTAGCCAGTGGTGCAACACTTGACTTCAATAACGTTTTCTATTCAAGCACCGAACAGGTCACGCTGAGTGGCGGCACGCTCAAGACCAGCAGTGGCACAAGCACCTTTTTCGGTTCGGTGATATTGGGTGCCGATTCGACAATTGACGTCAGCGGCACCAAACTCTCGATGACGGGAACGATCACCTCGTCCGGTGGCTCGTACGGTTTTACCAAAACCGGCAGTGGTACGCTCAATCCCTTGAATAATAACAGCTACAACGGCAGTACCACAGTAAATGCTGGTACGCTGCAACTTGGTTCAACCGGTTGCCTCGGTACGCCAACCGCCGGTATCACGGTAACCAGCGGTGCGACGCTCGACCTGAACGGGATTACGCTTTCCACGGTGAAAGCACTGACACTCAACGGTACCGGTATCAGCGGCGGCGGCGCATTGACAAACAGCTCGGCCACGGCGGCCACCTACAGCGGCCTGCTCACCCTGGGGAGTGCCGCCAGTATTGTGGCCAACAGCGGCAATATTGTCATCTCCAATGTGGGCACCATCACCGGGTCCGGTTTCGGTCTGACGCTGGGGGGGAGCAACGCCGCCAGCAGCCTGACCAGCATTATCGGCACCGCTGCCGGCACGGTGACCAAGGAAGGGGCCGGTACCTGGACACTTTCTGGTGCCAGCAGCTATACCGGCAGCACCACGGTGAGTGCCGGTACGCTGAAACTTGGTTCCGCCGGCAACGGTACCAATTCTCCGCTCGGTACGACCGGCGGCGGAACTATTGTCTCCTCCGGTGCGTCGCTCAATCTGAACGGTTTTACGCTCTCTACGGCGGAAGCGCTGACACTGAACGGAACCGGTATCAGTAGCGGCGGTGCCCTGAGCAACAGCTCGGCGACGGCCGCTACCTACAGCGGTCTGCTCACACTGGGGAGCGACGCCAGCATCGTCGCCAACAGTGGTAACATCGTGCTCTCCAACACCGGCACCATCACCGGTTCCGGTTTCGGCCTGACCCTGGGTGGCAGCAACAGTGCCAGCAGCCTGGCCGGCATCATCGGCACAGAGAGTGGCACGTTAACCAAAATCGGCACTGGCACCTGGACACTTTCAGCTGCCAACAGCTACACCGGTGCCACGACCATCAGTGCCGGTACCCTGGCACTAAACGCCACCGGCACGATCGCCGCCAGTTCCGGCGTGGCCAATGGGGGAACCTTCACCATTGCCGCCGATAAAACCATTGCCTC
This sequence comes from uncultured Geobacteraceae bacterium, assembly GCA_903876875.1. GTDB lineage: Bacteria > Desulfobacterota > Desulfuromonadia > Geobacterales > Pseudopelobacteraceae > JACRCG01. Next base: position 8,066 of record CAIRBT010000152.1, on the reverse strand, counting down.
CCTGACCGGTGCCGGTGCCACGACACTGGGGGGCATCCTGACCATCGGGGACAGCAATAACTACTCAAGTACCTACGGCGGGGTCGCCAGCGGCAGCGGCGGCATTACCAAAGCTGGCACCGGCACCCTGACGCTCTCCGGTGCCAGCAGCTACAGCGGCACCACCACGGTGAGTGGCGGTACCCTGCAGCTTGGTGCCACCGGCACCGGTGCCAACTCTCCCCTCGGCACGACGGGTGGCGGAACGGTCGTTTCCTCCGGTGCAGCCTTTGACCTGAATGGTTTTACGCTTGCCACGGCGGAAGCGGTGACACTCAACGGTACCGGCGTCAATGGTGGTGGTGCATTACTAAACAGCTCGGCGACGGCAGCTATCTATAGCGGTCTGCTCACGCTGGGGAGCGACACCGCTATCGTGGCGAACAGTGGGGCAATTGTCCTTACCAACAGCGGCACCATCACCGGTTCCGGCTACGGCCTGACGCTGGCCGGCACCAATGGTGCCAGTAGTCTGGCCAGTGCCATTGGCACCGGTTCCGGTACGTTGACCAAACTCGGTACCGGCAGTTGGACGCTTTCAGGCTCCAGCAGCTACAGCGGCACCTCCATAATCACTGCGGGTACGTTATCGATGGCTGCGTCTGCCGGACTTGGTAGTGGTACCATCATTCTGGGGGGGGGCATACTTGAGGCCGCGGTTGACGTTAATCTGGACAGTCGCACTGTGACGCTGACCAGCGACAGCATCTTGAGTGTGCCCTCCGGCAAGAACATCGCCTACGGCGTTTTCAATGCAGCTGGCAAGAACCTCATCTTGACCGGTGGTGGTACCTTCTACCTGACCTCTCCCGGTAACGACTTTGGTACGGTTACCATTCCCAATGGGTGTGTAGTGCGGTTGGTCGCAGCCAATAGCCTGACCCTTGGCACCGTGAATGTGAGTAGTATCACTGCACAGGCCGGGGCAGGCGGCGGCACGCCGGGAGCGGGCGACCTGATCCTTTCCGGTGTGATCACTGCGAGCCTGACGAAAACGCCGAGCAATACTGACGATCCCGTGGTGCTGGCAACCGGCACCGGCACCAGCAAGTTCGTCAATAATGTGGGTGCCAATGCCATCGTGCTGACCGGTGCCAATAGTCCGCGCTGGCTGATCTACCTTAACGATCCCTATACAGCAGTTAACGGCGATGTGCTGGGTGGCTTGAAGAGCTACAACGATGGAATTTTTGATAGAGTGTATACCGGATATGGTCAAAATGCCTACGACCCGTATCGTGTGACCGAATCGGGCAATCGCTACCTGCTCCGCGTGCCGTCAACCATTGCTACGGCGTCGACGGTGACGGTGACAACGTTAAGTAACACCAAAACCTACGGGGATACGTTAAATCTTGGCTTGCTTGACAAGGGGTACACCATCTCCTATTCCGCCGGAGCAGCAACCTTTCCTGAATTTTCCGAATCCAAGCCGAGCTGGATCAGCGATGCTGCTGCATCACTGGTGTCGGCAGGAACTGCGGCGACGGCACCGGTGAATGGCGGCACGGACGGGAGTAATCGTTATCCGATAATCCTCACCGGACTGGTCAATAATTCGCCTGATACTAAAACACTGCTGGTGTATAACAACGGCAATGTGACCGTCACGCCGCGCCCACTGACATTGGCAGTTACTGGCGGTACGGTGGCTACCCATGAATATGATGGCACGACGTCCGCAACCTTCTCGGTGGCACCGACATTCACACTTGGTAACACGGCCAACAGCGACAGCGTCAGTTTGACCGGCACGGCCATCGGCACCTTTGCTGACAAGGGTGTCGGCAACTCAAAGACGGTCAGTATCATCGGACTTGGGGTGAATAACCCCAATTACAGTCTCCCCACAACCCTGCCGACTTACAGCGCCAGTATCACGCAGCGCACCATTACTGTTATCGCCACTGCGACTGACAAGAGCTACGACCAGAACAATACCGCCACCGTGACCGCTCTTGCCGGTGATCGCAAGATCACTGGTGATGATCTTTCCTTCGCCTCTACGGGTGCCACCTTTGCTTCTGCTGACGTGGCACGCAACGGCAGCAATGTGGTGATCCCACAAACCGTCACCGTCAGTGGCGTGACCCTCTCCGGTGCCGATGCCGGTAACTACCGGATCGTTGATAACCAGACGGATAAGAACACGGTAACCACGGCGACCACCAGTGCCACCATTAATCCGGTGCTGCTCACCCTGACCGGTCTCTCCGGCAGCAAAACGTACGACGGCACCACCACATTGGCAACGCCAACATATACAGCCACCGGACTGGGCAGTGAAACAATCCTTGTCTCCGGTGCCGCCAGTTTTGATACTCGCAATGTGGGCAGTGGCAAAACGTTGACCGCAGACCTCTCCACGCTGACATTAGCGGACGGCTCGCATGACGGTAAGGCGACCAACTATATCCTGGGGAGCGGCACTTACAGCAGCAACAACGGCACCATCAGCCAGGCGACGCTGAATGTGACCGCACCTTTTGTCAGCAAGACCTACGACGGCGGCACCAGCGCCAGCGGCACCGCCACCGTTGGCACGCTGGCAGGCAGTGGTGCCGGCGAGGTGGTGGGCACGGCTGCCACTTTGGCCTTTACCGACAAGAATGCCGGTAGCGGCACCAAGACGGTACAGGCCAGTGGCCTGGTCATTCTTGATAGTTCCAATGGAGATGTGACCAGCAACTACGCCATTACCTATATCCCCAACACGGTCAGTACCATCACTCCGCGTTCCGTGAATCTGAACGGCTCACGGGTCTATGACGGCACGGTTACTGTGGCGGCAGACATTTTCTCACTGGGCACGCTGGCAGGGAACGAAACCCTGACGCTTTCCGGCAGCGGCACGGCGGCGAGCAAGAATGTCGGCACAAATATTTTGGTGACGACGACCGGCCTGAGTCTGGTTGGCGATGGCACAAACGGCACCGGTCTGGCGAGTAACTACACTTTCAGTGGTGGTGCCCAAAAAGTCGATATTTCACCGGCCGCGCTCCTTGTCGCCGCACCGACTGTCAGTAAAACCTATGATGGTACGACCAGTGCCAGCGGTTCGGTCACGGTCGGTACTCTGGCAAGCGGTGACGCGGTGAATGCCGCCGCTTCGCTAACTTTTACCGATAAAAATGTCGGGAGTGCTACGAAGACGGTGACGGCCAGCGGCCTGACCATCAAGGATGCCGCCGGTAACGATATGACCGGCAACTATGCCATTCGCTCCGTTGCCAATATTTCCAGCACCATTTCCCCCCGTACGCTGACGATCTCGGCCGCCGCCAGCAGTAAAGCGTATGATGGCACCACACTGTCGAACGACACACCAACCATTACGGGAGGTGCGCTACAGACGGGCGACAGCATGAGCACCTTGACCGAAACCTTCGACTCGAAAAATGCCAGCACCAGCAATGGCCGTACCCTGAGTGTCGGAGCCTACACCATTACCGATGGTAACAGTGGCAAAAACTATGCTGTCTCGCTGGCTACGGCTGCTGGAACGATTACCGCCAAAGAGCTGTCGCTGGCCGGTTCCACCGGGGTGAGCAAAATCTATGATGGTACCACCACGATGCCCCAAGGGGTGGCCGGTTATGGCAGTCTGGGCGGTGTCATTGACGGTGATTTCGTCTCTGTGCTGGGCAGTCCGGTGTTTGCCTCTGCCAACGCAGGCACGCCGACCATCACCAGAGGCAACGTGATGCTGACCGGCAGCGATGTCGGCAATTACACCCTGCATTGGACAAATGGCAGCGGCACCATCAGTAAGGCACCCCTGACCATGACAGCCAACGATGCTGCCAAGGTATTGACCGACACCGACCCCACCCTGTCGGCACGCTATACCGGCTTCGTTAACGGCGAGACCGCTTCGGTGCTTACCGGTATCACGGTCAGCCGTGCCGCAGGCGAAAGCGCAACCACCTATACCATCACGCCTGCGGCCTCTGCCGCCAACTACACCATTACACCGGTGACCGGCACCTTCACAATTGCTCCGGCAGACACGCTATTGATCCAGGTAGCCAATCCCTCAAACCAGGTATACGGCAGCAGCCTGCCGACCTTTACGGTCGGTGGTAAATATTACAGCAGCAGCGGTAACGCACTGCACACGCTGAATATTACCGCTGCCGGGAGTGGCCACTACACATTTGACGACAACCTGGGCACTACCGGTGCCTTCGACGTGACGGCGGCAGCTACTTCAACAAGTTGGGTTGGCAACTATCCGGTGACAGTAAGCAACTTCAGTAAGAGTGGCAACAACTTCACCAGCCAGAGTAGCCAAAACGGTATTCTCACCATTACGCCCCTGGCTGCCTCCCTCTCGATCGGTAACGGTGCGCTGACCAAGGTCTATGATGGCAGCAGTGCCATCAGTAGTACAGCCATTGCCGGTGCGGTCACTATCAGTAACATAGTTGGCAGCGACGAAATCAGCGTAACCGGCAGCGGCACCTATGCCGACAAAAACGTCGGTAGTGCCACCAAGAGCTACAGTCTGACCGGTCTGGGGCTGAACGGTGGAGCCGCAGGCAATTACTATCTGTCGAGCAACAGCCTTGACGGTACCAACGGTACCATAACCGCCAGACCGCTGACCTGGTTGGTGGACAATGCCAGTTCCACCTACGGCACCCTGGCCGTACCGGGTGCGGCGAGGCTGAACGGTGCCATAGCGGGTGATCTGCTGGGTGCCACAGTAACGGTGTTTCAGGCAGGCAGTGCCACCGTGGTGACCCCTGCGCTCCGTACGGCCGCTGGCAGTTATGACCAGAAGGTAACCCAGCTTACCGGTGCCGATGCCGGTAACTACGCCCTGGCCGCCACCGGCAACAGCACCGGCACTTTGACGATTGCCCCCAAGACGATCACACTGACCCCCAATGCCATGAGCAAGGTATATGACCAGAGCACGGCCTACACTGCGCAAGCCGACGACTTGACTGCCATTGGTACAGCAGCCGGTATCGTTAGCGGTGATCTGCTCACCGGTATTACCCTGAGCTATGCCGACCCCAATGCCGGCGGTGGCAAAACGGTGACGGCAGTGGCGGCCATCCTTGGTGACGGTGCGGGGGGAAATGCCGGTAGTAACTATGCAATCAGCTATGCAGGGGCGCAAACGGGCACCATTACACCTAAACCGATCAGCGTCAGCACACTGCCGACAGCGGGCAACAAGGTGTACGATGGCTTGACCACTGCCACGTTGACTTCTAATGGCCTGCTCACGGGGGTTATTTCCGGCGATACGGTGACGCTGGGGAGTAGCGGTGCCTTCGTCAACGCCACTGCAGCCGATGGCAAAACGGTTAACCTGGCTTATACGCTGGGTGGTGCCGGGGCGGGCAACTATAGCCTGACGTCATCAAGTGCCACGACAACGGCGAATATCAGTAAGGCACCCCTTACTATGACGGCCAATGACGCCGCCAAAGTATTGACTGACACTGACCCGGCATTGTCGGCACGCTATGCCGGCTTTGTCCATGGCGAGACATCTTCGGTGCTTACCGGTGTTTCGATAACCCGTGCCGCAGGCGAGAGTGCGGCCAGCTACACGATCACTCCCGCAGCCTCTGCTGCCAACTATGTGATTACGCCGGTGACTGGAACCTTCACTATCGCCCCGGCCGACACTTTGCTGATTCAGGTGGCCAACCCGTCAAATCAGGTATATGGCAGTACCCTGCCGAGCTTTACTGTCGATGTGGCGAAGTATTACAGCAGCAGCGGCGGTGTACTCCGCACGCTGACTCTGACCAACGCCGGTGGTAACCACTACACATTTTTCGATGGTCTCGGCACCACGGGAGCTTTTGACGTGACAACGCCGGCCACCTCAACCAGTTCCGTTGGTAACTACCCCGTTACAGTGAGTAACTTCAGTCAGGCTGGTAGCAACTTTACTGCCGAGATGACTCAAAACGGCAACCTCAGTATCACTCAGCGACCTGTCATCCTCTCTGCCAGCGGGGTGACCAAGGTGTATGATGGCAGTCTGTCAGCTGGTGCCGCCACCGTGGCACTGGCCAATGCGGTTGGTAGTGATGTCGTGACGGCCAGCGGAGTCGGTGTTTTTGATAACAAAAATGTCGGTATCAACAAGAGTTTCAGCTTTAGTAATCTGGTGTTGGGTGGTGCGGATAAAGGGAACTACTACCTGGATTCCGATTCGCTCTCCGGGAGCACCGGTAGCATTACACCGCGCAGCTTGACCGTGACTTACAGCGGCAATAACAAGGTGTACGATGGCACTACGGCGGCCACCGTGACCACCAGTGATGATCGCGTTGCCGGAGATACGCTCTCTATTGCACGCACAGCACTGTTCTCGGTTGACAAAAATGTAGGCTCAGGCAAGGCGATTGACGTTTCCGGCATTAGTCTGAGTGGTGCGGATCTGGGCAACTACAGTGTGGTCACCACCGGCAGCACCACTGCTGACATCACGCCGCGCACGTTGCATGTGACGTATGGGGGTGTCAATCGCAGCTACGACGGCGGCACGATGGCCACCGTGACCACCAGCGATGACCGTGTGGCTGGTGATGTGATGACCATCAACCGCACTGCTGCGTTCGTCGATAAAAATGTCGGCAGTGGCAAGTCGTTGAATGTGACAGGAGTGAGCCTGGATGGTGCTGATTCTGCCAACTATAGTGTGTCCGCTACCGGCGCAACAAGTGCCAATATCACTCCGCGTACTTTGAACATTGTCTATGGGGCAACTAACAAAGTGTATGACGGTGGCACCATTGCCACTGTCTTTACCAGTGACGACCGGATCACCAACGATGTGATTACGGTCAGTGCGAACGGTACCTTTATCGACAAAAATGTAGCAAACGACATCGTCGTCAGAGTGGCTAGCGGGAGTCTCTCAGGTGCCGATGCCGGCAACTATCTGCCCGCCGCAACCAGCGGCAGCACCAGTGCCAATATTACGGCAAAATCATTAACGGTTAGTGGCACTACGGCTGCTGATAAGACATACGACGGCACCAACACCGCCACAGTAACTGTGGGCAGTCTAACCGGCTTTGTTGGCTCGGAAACCGTTCTGGCCAGTGCAACAGGCGGGACTTTCAGTGATCAGCATGCAGAGAACAATAAGACGGTTACCTTCGGATATACGCTGGCCAACGGTGCTAATGGCGGCCTGGCAAACAACTATAGCTTGGTCGGCGATACGACAAATGCGACCATCACGGCGGCGACCCTGACGCCGACGGTCAGCAACAGCGGTGTGACGAAGACTTACGATGGTACCACCAGCAGTGCCATTGTACCGACCTATACGTTCAGTGGTCTGGTCAGTGGGGACACGGCTGCTACGTTGACCAACGTGGCCGCTGCCTACGACAGTGCTCACGTTGCCGGTGCGACAAAGGTGACCGTTGCCGGCCTTGCCATCTCCGGTGTCACTGGCAGCAAGAGCTCCGTGGCCGGTGACTACGTGCTTGACGCCACTTCCAAGGATGTGTCAGCCACCATCACAGCTGCGACCCTGACGCCGACAATCAGCAACATCGGTGTGACGAAAACCTACGACGGCAGCACCAGCAGTGCCATTGCACCGGCCTACAGCTTCAGCGGCCTAGTCAACGGCGACACAGATGCCACCCTGAGCAACACCGGTAAAGCCTACAACAGTGCCCACGTTGGCGGTGCGACGACGGTGACTGTTTCCGGCCTTGCCATCTCCGGTATCACTGGCAGCAAGAGCTCCGTGGCCGGTGACTACGTGCTTGATGCAACGTCCAAAGATGTGACCGCCACCATCACGGCGGCGACCCTGACGCCGACGGTTAGCAACAGCGGTGTTATGAAGACTTACGACGGTACCACCAGCAGTGCCTTGACGCCGACCTACAGCTTCGCCGGTCTGGTCAACGGTGACAGCAGTGCCACCCTGACCAACGTGGCTGCTGCCTACAACAGTGCTCACGTCGCCGGTGCCACCACGGTGACCGTTTCCGGCCTTGCCATCTCCGGTATCACTGGCAGCAAGAGCT
>CAIRBT010000151.1 GCA_903876875.1 uncultured Geobacteraceae bacterium | reverse complement strand
TCTCCAGATTCAGCTCGCTGCTGCCATGGAAAAAAGGGGGTGCCACCATGGCTGTCCATTACGATGAACTGTGGAAAAACATCATTGAAAAGCTGTTCCCGCATTTTCTAGCCTATTTTATGCCGGCCTTATATGCAGATGCAGACTTGGCACGCGGGTACGAATTCCTTGACAAAGAGCTGCAAAAGATCAAGCTGAAAGGGAAGAGGGGGAAAAAACTAACCGATAAGCTGGTAAAGGTTCATCTGAAAGATGGGACGGAAGAATGGCTGCTGATTCACGTTGAGATTCAGGGTAGCCATGAGGATGATTTTGACCGGAGAATGTTTCGGTATTTTTATCGACTCTACGACAAATATGACGTACCAATAACTGCCCTGGCGGTTTTGACCTATAAAACCGACCGGCAGTATGATTTTAACTATGAGGTGTATGGTTCAAAAGTCACGTACAGCTATAACACCGCTTGCATCGCAAAGTATCCAGAAAAAGAGTTGCAACACAGTGAAAATCCTTTCGCTCTTATTTGTTTGGCAGTACAATACGACAATCTGTATCGTGATGATGAAGAACAGAAATTCAACTTGAAACGTCAAATGATCCGGATGTTACGTGAGCGATCATATACCAAAGAGGAAATCATCGAAATCTTGGAGTTTATCGATGATGCGCTGTACATAACGGACACCATGAAAAATCAGCTATTTGACGAAGAGGCCACAGGCATACTGGAGGAGGAAAAAATGGCATATGTATCCGGTTTCAGGCAGAGAGCAATCAATCAAGGCAGGCAGGAAGGGTTGCTGGAAGGTTTGATGGAAGGTAAAATGGAAGGCTTAGTAGAAGGTGAAATAAGAGGTGAAATAAGAGGTTTAATGGAAGGCATTCAGGGGATGTTGGAAATTAAATTTGGTGATGTACCTGTTGAAGTAAAGGATAAAATGCAGGAAATATCCGATCTTGCAAAGTTAGAGTTACTCAAAAACGGTATCAAGAGAGCGACAAATTACGAACAGGTTCGGCAGTTGCTGTAGGCAATCGGTTTTATTCATCAAAAGCGAATCAACCAATTGCTTGGAGGGCAATCGGATGGTAGCCGGGGGGGATTCCCCCCGGAACGAATATGCCCCGTAACGGCTCCCCACCAAACACCACATCGCCACCCGTGCCATTTTTCGTGCCCCACCACGTTGGGGTGGTACACGGCTACCATCCATTCGGCCTTTCAGGCAGAAACGTCAAAATCTGAATCTGGTCTCCCTACATCCTCCCCACCGGGCTTGCCGCGATCAGCTTTTCTGTCATGACCTCAATTTCCGCCAGTACAGCACTGTCGAGCTTCTTTATCCACCGCTTCGGCAACGCCTCGCCGCCGTAATAGGCACCGGCCAGCATGCCGCAGATGGCACCGGTGGTGTCGGCATCGGCTCCCTGATTGACGGTGCCGATCAGGCACTCTTCAAAACTTTTACCCCGGAAAAACCAGTGGAATACGGTCTGCATGGTGTCCACCACATAGCCGGTGGCGAGCCCTCGGTAAGGGGTGTAGTTAAAGGTGGGGAAACGGGCTACCAAGCCTTCCACATGTTGGCGCAGACGACTTTTCTCTGCACCGCAGAGGGCCATGTGGAGCAGTTGGCCAAGGCAGATACAGGCGGCATCGGACACCGGGTTATTATGGGTGATGTGAGCCTGCTCGATGACGTACTTTTTGAGTAACAGGTCGTCAGGGAGGGAAAAAAGTGCGGCCGGCAGGAGGCGCATGGCGGCACCGTTTCCCGCATCCCACTCGTTGGGGGGGGCTTCGAGCCTGCCCTGGAGCAGATAGGCACGAATCCCCTTACGGCAGGTGTCGCCGCAATCCACCGGTCGTGACTTGAGCCAGGCGGCAAAGTTGTCGGCAACCCCTTCTAGTGACCACCCCTGATTTTTAATGATGGCTCGACCGATACACAGAGCCATTTCGGTGTCATCGGTAACCTGTCCCGGCTTGAGCCGGAGCCAGCCTCCGCCGATAATATCGCGGAATGTGCCATATTTTGAGGCAATTTCTGAGGCGGTCATGAACTCAACCGTGGCACCGAGGGCATCGCCAATTGCCATGCCGATGAAGGCTGCCCGGGCCCGGTCACGGATATCATCCCGATTGTACTGGTGGAACATTGGCACGCCTTTCGTTTGTTGCAAGGGATGGTGGTATCTGTGTGGAGGTGACATGCAAGTAATAAACCATCTTTCCTGCACAAAAACTATGCAGAGTTCTCTGCAGCACAATTCGCCCAAGACAGATTCCGGGGGGTGCTTGCTGACGTAAACGCCCAATTTTCCGGCAGATCGTCGCTGCAAAGTAAAAAAAACACCATACTGGCACGTATTATGCCTGTACTGTTTCATCAGAGTTATGGGGCAACGATGCCCGCAGGAGTCTTCCTGCGGGCATTTCTATTTTGAGGAGGGAGACGATCATGGCAACAGCCTGTGAAATGAAAAACAAAATTCAGGGGCATCCCTGTTTTGGCGGTAATCATCATAAAAACGGTCGGATGCATCTGGCTGTGGCACCCACATGCAACATCAAGTGCGGCTACTGTTCCCGGAAACATGACTGTGCTAATGAGTCCCGTCCCGGGGTGACCAGTCGTCTGCTCACCCCGGCCGAAGCGATAATCAAGGTACGGGAGGTAATGGCCAGCCCCATTGCCGGGCCGATCATCAAGGTGGTCGGCATTGCTGGGCCGGGTGATCCTCTGGCCAATGAGGAAACTTTTGAGACCTTCCGGATGGTGAAAGAGGAATTTCCCCATCTGATGCTCTGCATGAGTACCAACGGTCTGCTGCTTCCCGAATCAATGGATCGGCTTGAGGAGCTGGGGCTCCATAGCCTGACCGTGACCATTAATGCCGTTGATCCCCATGTCGGTGCTGAAATATATCGCCACGTCATCTATCATGGTAGGCATTATCAGGGGGTAGAGGGGGCGGAAATTCTCATTGCCAATCAGTTTGAGGGGGTTAAGCGAGCCGGTAAGCTGGGCATGACTATTAAAATCAACACGGTGCTTACCCCCGGCATCAATGACGGCCAGATCCCGCTTATCGCAGAACGGGTCAAGGAGCTGGGTGCCTACGTCATGAACATCATGCCGATTATTCCCCAGGCCGAACTGGCCCATGTGCCGCCGCCAAGCGAAGCGTATCTGGCCGATGTCAGGAAGGCCAACGAGTCCACCATCGGCCAGTTTGCTCACTGCAAGCAGTGTCGGGCCGATGCCATCGGTCTCATCGGTCAGGATCTGAACCTGACTATTGCCGAACCGACCTGTGCCACTGCATGATCATGACACCGTTTACAGCGGGTGATGTGACATCGTTTCTCACGTTGGCGAGGCAAGAGGGGTGGATTGCCGAACCGTGGGAGTGTGATTTTTTGTTGAACACATTCCCCGACGGTTGTTTCACGGCACGCAATGACGCCGGAGAAACGGTAGGTTTTGTTACGTCTCTCCGTCATGGTACGAGCGGGTGGATCGGTAACCTGATTGTGGTAAAACAGCTCCGGGGAACCGGTGTGGGAACGGCACTGTTCTGTGCCGCTTTAGGGGCACTACGGGATGGTGGTGCGGCTACCATCTGGTTGACCGCCTCCCGGTCGGGGGCACCGCTCTACGAAAAGTACCACTTCACCGCCGTTGATACCATTCAGCGCTGGGTCGGTGTGGGGACGTCGCACCACGGTCGGCAATTGCCGGTCGTCCCGTGCCCCGAATCGTTCAGAGTTCTGGATGCTGACGGGTGGGGTGATCGGCGGGACGCACTTCTTGAGGTGACCTGTGGACGTGGCGGTGCTGTGGCGAGGGATGGGGGCTGTATTGTTCGGCAGCCCTGTGGTGTGGCGGTGCAGATCGGGCCATTCGGTGCGGTTGACGACATCGCTGCGGCAGCTCTCTTTGACGGGATGTTTCAGACCATTGCCACCGGTACCAAACTATTTGTTGACGCTCCGGCTGCCAACCGGGGGGCGGCTGGCCTCTACCGACAATACGGCATGACCATTGCCGGTAGTAACCTCTTGATGTACGCCGGCAAGCAACCGGAGTACCGTCCGGAGCTGGTGTATGGTCTGGCTACCATGGGGAGCTGTGGATGATCTCTGAGTCAGGTTGGAGAGTATCTGGTGACAGGCGGGCTTTTTTATAATAGAATAAAGCCTCATTTGCATAAATTTATTAACAGGTTAACATTTAATGCCGTTTTATTTCACGCCATGGATTATTCTTCCTCTGCTTTCCGCACTGACAAATGGCGCTTTGGCGGTCGTTGCGTGGAAACGTCGCAATATAGCTTCCGCAGGTCATCTCTCTTGGGTGATGCTTGGTTGTTCAGGGTGGTCGCTTTCCTATGTCTTGAATACCACTGCTACATCACTGCCACTCAAGGTTTTATTTCTCAAATGTGGATTGACCTTTGCCGGCATAATGCTCTGGAGGCTCCCGGCATTTTTCCTCGCTCTGCTTGGATTTGATCGTTTTAACTGTGGGCGAAATTTGTTTCTGTTTGCTGTTGAGCCTGCGGTTGCCGTTGCCTGTAGCTGGATAACGGTACTTCAACCAGTTATGCGCCATGATTTTAATCTTGTGCCTGCTGACGGGTTGATTCTCCTCGGATATGTAGCCGGGCCACTGTACCGTCTCCATATCGACTACGTCTATGTTGTGGAATCGGTCTTGACGCTGCTCTGTCTGTTTCAGTTGGTTGCCACTACTAACAGTCGGACAAAGAAGCGTGCCACTGTTTTGGGATTGATTGGGATATACCTGCCGCTTTTGACCGATATTATCAGGGTGTCACCGGCACGCGAGTTTTCACTGGCTACTTCGGTGCTCTTTATAACCGGTCTCTGCTTCTGGTATGGGACCCTGCATTTTAATTTACTGGATCTGATTACAATCGGTCGTGAGACGTTGCTTGAGGAGATGGATGAGCCACTGCTGGTAGTAGATCCTGACGGGCGGCTTGCAGCCTGCAACTATGCGGCTTTCTCGCTGGGAGTGACGGAAGCATCCGTCGGTCTCCACTTTGCCGACCTGTTTCCGGGCGGAAGCTGTTTTTCTTCACTCGCGTCAGCGGAGAACAACACGGTTTTGCACGACGGTAACAGCGATCACTGGTGGTTGATATCAAAAAAAGATCTGATAAAAGATGGCAGTAACCATGGTTCGCTGTTTATATTACGAGATATTACCCGACAGCAGCAACTGCAAAACGAGTTAAGAGAAAGCAAGAGCAGTCTAACCGTTGCGTTGGCTGCCGAAAAAGCAGCACGGGGTGATCAGGAACGCTTTATTGATATGATTTGCCACGAATACCGCACGCCTTTGGCCATTATTCAGTCCAGCCATGATATCCTGTCAATAGCTGCAGTTGATAGTCGGCAACGTGACGCCAGTCTTGCCACACTGTCGCAAGCCGTTAAACGGTTAAAGGAGTTGTTTGATGGCTACCTGCAAAAAAACGAGATTGAGCGGAGACTCGCGTTACAGCCAGCAGCTATTGAATGTGGTGATTTTGTAGAACAACTGCTGAAAGAAGCGGCTGTGTTGTGGGGAGAGCGCTTTATAATGACAGACCGTTTCGCGTCCCCCTGCACCATTTTCGCCGATACCGGGCTTCTCAAAACAGCTCTTCTTAACATATTCGACAATGCGATAAAATATTCTCCCACCGACAAAAATGTTGTGTGTACGCTTACCGCAACGGTCAGTACAGTGACATTGACCTGTGCCAACAGAATCGAAGGTCCTGGTAAGATAGATGCTACCCGTATCTTCAGTAAGTATTACCGGGGGGGGAATACGCAGGGGATCAGTGGTTCAGGTGTGGGACTCTATCTGGTGAACAGGATTATCACAGAACATGGTGGCACGGTTGACGTAGAAGTTGTGGCGGAGGATCATTTTCATGTTGCCGTTACTCTCCCGTGTAGCACGAAAGGAGCTTGCCGATGAATGACTGTATTTCAGTTATTATTGTTGAAGACGACCAGGCACTGCGGGCGAACCTGACGGATTATCTTAATTTGACAGGGTTCAATGCCACCGGTGTTGGCTCGGGGCTTGAGTTCTATCATGCCCTTTCGGTGATTGAATTTGATGTAGCTGTTATCGACATCGGGTTGCCGGACCAGTCGGGCTTTGTGCTGGTAGAATACGCCCGGAAAAACACCGCAATGGGGCTGATAATCATTACCGCCCTTGATACGATAGCTGCCAGAGTCACCGGCTATGATTGCGGTAGCGACCTGTTTTTAGCGAAACCGATTGATTGCCGGGAGTTGGCAGCGGCTATAACCAGTATCGCTTCACGTAATAAAAAAAATCAAAAACAGTTTAAGATCGTCGATTATTGGCTTCTACAGCGCATTGAACAGGCACTGGTAACTCCCGATGGTACGCAACTCGACCTGACCGCTAAGGAGTATTCAGTGATAGAGCTTCTTGCCAAGTCACCGGGTGATATTGTCATGAGAGAACTCTTGCTGGAAAAAATATACCATGACGTTACGGAGTGTAACAGTCGGGCACTCGACAGTCTTGTGCGCCGCCTTCGTCGAAAAATTGAGGTAAGGTGTGGTGTGGTACCGCCGATAAAGTCAGCATATGGCTCCGGTTACCTGTTTAACGCAAAGCTCAAAACCGTGTAACACTTCCTGCCAACGACTCCTCTCCCGCTGTTTTTGTTTGATGATACTTTTCCTGCGTCACTTTTTATCACATTTGGTCAGAATGCATATCTGGAAAAGTGTGCGATTATCAATTAAAGCTTGTCCACTACATTTGAATGTAACATGTCAGGGGATTGGCCATGAATAAAGCATATCGGCTTATTTGGAACAGAGCAAAGGAACAATGGGTAGTCGGCGCTGAAATAGTCAGAGGGAACGGGGGGGCACTGTCAATCGTAGCCTCAGCGGCAATGGTTCTGTCCCTGTTATGTCCCCCCGGTGTTGCCCATGGGTTACCCGGTGGCGGCCAGGTAATCGCCGGGCAAGTGGCGTTCGGTACGCCCAGTACAACGCAGATGAATATTAATCAGGGAAGCAACCAGGCGATCATCAATTGGAACTCCTTCGGCATTGGCAAGGGTGAGGTGGTCAACATCGTCCAGCCATCAAGTCAGTCCACACTGCTCAACCGTGTCCTTGGCAACAATCCTTCCAACATCTTCGGTTCACTGACAGCCAATGGTCAGGTATTCCTTGTTAATCCTTCCGGCATCCTGTTTTCGTCCGGTTCCAGCGTTAACGTTGGGGGGCTCGTCGCCTCCAGCCTCAATATCAAAGATAGCGATTTCGTGGCTGGCAAATACTCTTTCTTTAAGGATGGATATGTCGGTTCCGTCACAAATCGCGGAAGTATCACCGGTGGTTTCGTTGCCCTGTTGGGGAACAGTATAGATAACGCCGGTACCATCGTTACCAGCAAAGGCTCCACCGGTCTGGTTGCCGGAGAGGAGGTTACACTCGGTTTTGATCCAACTGGCTTGATGACAATCAAAGTAAATAAAGCGGCCTATCAGGCCCAGGTCAGCAACAGCGGTATCATCGAAGCCGATGGCGGAACCGTCGTCATGACTGCCCGAGCCGCCGCCACCCTTCTGGGAAACGTTGTCAACAACAGCGGCACGGTGCATGCTCGGAGTATGGTAGAGCGTAATGGCACAATAGTTCTTGAAGGCGGCAGTGTGACTAATAGCGGTATGCTGGACGCATCGGGATTGTCTGGCGATGGCGGCAAAGTCACCATAGTTGCTGCAGAGCGAATTGAGCAGACCGGTCATATAACGGTTGATGCCGCTGCTGGAAAAGTTGGTAATGGTGGCGCCATTACGGCGATTGCCAGCCTTACTAATCCCGACAGTATTGCAGAGATGAGAGGTGAAATAAGTGCCCGTGGTGGTGATGCGGGTGGTAATGGTGGCTTTGTTGAGACATCTGCTTCCCACCTCACCATTGCCGATTCGTGCAAGATAACCACAAAGGCACCAAAAGGAAATGATGGCGTTTGGCTTCTCGACCCCGTCGATTTCACGATTGCCTCCAGCGGCGGTGATATCACCGGTTCAGCACTGGGAACGCTGCTCGGGAGTAATAGCGTAACGATTCAGACGAGTGGTGCCGGAGTGAATACGGCAACCAATTGCTACGGAGCCACCGGTACCAATGGCGATATTTTTGTCAATGACGCAGTGACCTGGAGTGCAAACAATACCCTGACGCTTAATGCCAGCCGCAATATCTCTGTTAATGCCAATATAACGGCAGTCGGTGCCACCGGAAAAGTTTCGCTTTTGTATGGACAGGGTGCTGTGGCGAGTGGCAATACCGCACACTACACCTTCAATAACGGCAACTCCATTAATCTTGTTGGCAACGGTGCGACAAATTTCAGTAGCAAACTTGGTTCTGACGGCACATTGAATACGTATAAAGTCATCACGTCACTTGGCGCAGACGGGAGTGTAACGGGTACCGATCTCCAGGGTATTAAAAATAGCATATCTAACACAGATTATTACGTACTTGGCAGTAATATCGATGCCAGTAGCACAAGTAGTTGGTCAAACGGCTTCATTCCCATCGGGCCAATTAACAATTCAAATAGCTATGGATTCAATGGTGTATTTGATGGCCTGGGTCATACAATTTCCGGTCTTTTTATCAAATCAGGTAATAGCAGTCGCGGTAGCAGTACCCCCGGTGCGGGATTATTTGGCCAAATTGGTTCATCAGGAAATTTGGCTGCTGAGGTTCGCAATATTGGACTAATCAATGAAAACGTTGCCTATTCAGGAATGGTTGCCGGAGGTTTGGCAGGTTACAGTTATGGGAGAATCAATAATGTCTACACTACTGGCACAGTAAATACAGGTACGTATGCTGGTGGTGTGGTGGCTTATATTCTTGGTGGATCAATTAGTAATAGTTTTTCATCGGCAAATGTCACGACCACGGGGAATAGCACTGGTGGATTTGTCGGTTATAATATGGGCTCCATAACAAACTGCTATTCTACCGGTTCCGTTGCAATTTCAGCAACCTCTGTGCAAGTTGGTGGTTTTGTCGGTATGAATTCAGGTGGCACAATAGCTTCCAGTTATTCCACGGGAGCTGTTTCTGGTCGTGCGTATGCAAATAATATTAATATCGGTGGATTTGTCGGCAGGCTTCTGAGTGGTACTATAGATGGTACCAACTTTTGGAACACAACCACTTCCGGGACGACCTTTGGGGGGAGTGCTATAGTTTTGCCACTGGGTAAAACGACTGCGGAGATGCAGACGGCATCTACCTTTACTTCGGTGGGAGGAAACTGGTTGACGCAGTGGGGAGTCAAGCAGGGAGTAAATAATGGCTACCCGGTAGTAATCGCATTGTATGCAGATGCTGCATGGCCTCTCACTGTACCAGTCTATGTTCGTATTGTTACCGGAAGCAGTGTTTATGGTGATACGCCGACTATTTCGTACGCACTCTATAATGCAAATAGCGGTGGTTCTCTTATTACCGATGCATCTCCGAGTGGTTCGGTGGTCTGGAGCACGCCGCTGAGCGGCACATCGGTCGCCAACACGTATAGCGAAACTTACACCAGCGGTCTTACCCTTGGCAATGCCGGCTATTCACTCAGCGCAGGTGCCACAAACAACTGGATTATTACACCACGACCACTCACGCTTACCGTCAGCAAAACCTACAACGGCAATGCCAATTTCACCAGCGGTTTCCAGTTGAGCGGAATGGTAAACAGCAATAATGCTCCGACCGTGACAGGTAGTGCTTCAGTTGTCAGTGGTAATGCCGCAAATTACACCAGCTTTAGCAGCAGCACATTGACACTCGATAACCCGAACTACACGCTGACGGGAGGCACGGTCTCCGCAACGATCAACAAAGCGCACCTGACGGCAACAGCTGACAACCAGAGCCGCCTCTATGGCCAGGCGAATCCGACCCTGAGTGAAACCATCACCGGCTTTGTCAATGGTGAGAATACCAGTAC
>CAIRBT010000150.1 GCA_903876875.1 uncultured Geobacteraceae bacterium | reverse complement strand
AGGGAATCGTCGCGAAAATTCGGCTGGGTGAGAGCAGATTTCGACGATTTTGAAGGTCAATAGTCGTTCTATTGACCGAAAAAGCGGTGAAATATGATCCGTTCAGACGGATTTGCAGCAGATTTCTCCTAAGTCCGACAGACTCCTAGGTAGAGAGATAATCGTAATTATGTTTACATCCTGTGATACAGTTTGTATAAGTGTCGTGTATATATGGTTTTAATAGTAAGATTTGCGCCATGCTGATAGGCTATGCTGATTTGCTGTGTCTTGAGTAGACGCCGAGACACGGTGAGGTCAATTTCTCCAAAATCGCCCGTAACCTTTTGCCCCATTACAATGAGATTGTAAGTAGAGATTCCCGTGATACCAGACACAGCCACTATTCTCCTCATCAACATTTGCATCGGCGTTGCCCTGCTTTTTATCCTGATCCACGCCTGGCGCACCCGTACTACCTATCACGGATTTGTGGTCTGGATTGCCGGAACCGCCTGTTGGACAGTCGGCTCCGCTTTTAGCATGTTGCTGCCCACCTTGCTCCCCCTGTTAATCTCAAAGATCATTGGCAACGGCCTCATGCTAGTGCATCCGTTGCTGTTGTGCGAAGGCATAAAACAATTTTATGGTATCCGCAGGAGCTGGTGGGGCACCGCCTTCAACCTGGCACTGATGCTGGCAAGCCTCATAGGCCTGGCATATTTTCTCTATTCTGTTGACAGCCTGGCTGCCAGAACAATCATAGTAAACAGCGTCCTGGCCTTCTTCTTTGTGCGGGTCGCCTTAGAGCCTCTCTTTGTTGCCGAAGCCCGCAAAAGCTCTATGCAATGGCTGTTGTCTGTAACTCTGCTGCCGCTGATTGCCCTGTTGCTGTTGCGTGTCTGGTATTACTATGGCTCTGTTTCAGCTCCAACCGGTGCTCAAACGATGATGCCACACGATGCGATACTGCGTTGGCTTCTGTTCTACGGCATTTGGGTAGAGGTGATTATCGCCTATAGCTACCTGTCGCTGAACAGTGACCGGGTAGAGTGGAAGCTTCGTCAAGGCGAAGAGAAATACCGCATCCTGTTCCGGGACTCGCCCGACGCATACCTTATTATCGCTGAAGGAGTTTTTATTGATTGCAACCATGCAGCCGAGGTCATGTTACGCTGTGATCGGGCACAGATCATTGGCAAGCCACCTGAGCTACTCTCGCCTGGCTTTCAGCCCGATGGCAAACAATCCTCAGAATCGGCAAAGGAAAAGATCCAGCATGCCCTGCAACGTGGCAATCATAGCTTTGAATGGGTTCATCGCAGGTTGGACAATTCAGATTTTTTTGTCGAGGTATCCATTGCTCCGATGCTGCTGGATGGGAAAGAGGTCTTGTTTACCACCTGGCGTAACATTACCGATCGCAAACTGGCGGAGAGCTTACTTGAGCGTTCAGAGATAAAGTACCGCACGTTGTATGATTCTACCAGCGATGCGGTAATGCTGCTCGATGATCATGGCTTCTTTGACTGTAACAATGCTACTCTGGAGGTGTTCGGGTTTGCGACACGGGATGCATTTTGCTCATCACACCCTGGAGAACTGTCGCCTCCACAGCAGCCGTGCGGTACCGATTCTCTGGATTTGTCAAATCAGCACATCGCCGCAGCGCTGGAGAAGGGCAGTCATCACTTCGAGTGGGTACATCGGCGTGCCGATAACGAATTAAACTTTCCTGCCGAAGTACTACTTAGTTCTATGGAGCTGGACGGCAAGAAGGTGCTTCAGGCAACGGTGCGCGATATCACCAGACGTAAACATGCTGAAAAGGTTCTGGAGGAATACCGCTGTAAACTAGAAGCCCTGAGCAATACTGATGGGTTGACTGGAATAGCCAACAGACGGCGTTTTGATGAGGTATTGGCTAAAGAGCTTGCCCGGCATTTCCGTTCGAAGGCCGCTCTGTCGTTGATACTTTTAGACATCGATTACTTCAAGGCATTCAATGATATCTACGGACATGTCAAAGGTGACGAATGCCTGCGGCAGGTTGGACGGGTGATTGGCGTTTGCACAAACCGTGCTGCTGATCTGGCTGCCCGGTTTGGGGGGGAAGAATTTGCCTGCATCCTGCCGGAAACAAACCAAAGTGGTGCAATTGCCATTGCCGAACAGATTCGCCAGGGCATCCAAGCACTTGATATCCCCCACAAGGGCTCGAACGTAGCGAAGTGCGTCACCGCCAGTCTGGGTGTTGTAACAATGAAGTGTACTGCCGATAGTTCGGTAGAGGATATTCTCACCCAGGCAGATACTCTGCTTTATCAGGCTAAATCATCTGGTCGGAACAGGGTGAAATTCGGTTCTGCACCCGATTTTTAGTTATCCCCCCCACGCTCCCAGCGTAACTACCAACGAGTGACACGTACGGAATGGGGCGAACGCCTCTTGTCATTGGCAGGTTTTCATATGATTTCCGAACGGTGAAAATCCTACTATCCGTCGCCCATTACTTCTGTTCTCCTGTTCACATGCCGCCTCACCACTACATGTCCCGCAAGAATTCGTAAGATTCTGGTGATGTTTTTTTTGCTATACTAATGAGCTTTGTTTATACTATGAATACAAGATCACAGGGCAATGCGTTGATATTCAACCGTTTCCCCTGAACTCTGCCGTGCCCTGAACCATCCGGAGAAGAATATAATGAAACAAAAACATGCACTTCCGTCATATGGATTTTGCCTGGCTGGTGCAATTTTCAGTGCATTTCTGGCCTCTGCTACATGCTCCTTTGCATTGGAAGCTTCCGTCGATGACCTGACGAACCTGTCGCTTGAAGCACTGATGGATATTGATGTCACTTCGGTTTCCCGCAAGCCCCAAAAGCTCGCCAATGTTGCTGCTGCTGCCTTTGTGATTACCCAGGACGATATTCGTCGTTCAGGTGCAACCACCATCCCTGAGCTTCTTCGAATGGTGCCGGGTGTTCAGGTCGCCCGGATAGACTCCAATAAATGGGCCGTTTCCATCCGGGGGTTTAACGGTCGGTTCTCCAATAAATTATTGGTGTTAAAGGATGGCCGCAGTATTTATACGCCGCTTTTTTCCGGCGTGTACTGGGAGCAGCAGGATACCCCCCTTGAAGATATTGAACGGATTGAGGTTATTCGTGGTCCGGGAGCAGCCCTGTGGGGTGCCAATGCGGTTAATGGCGTGATTAACATTATTACCAAATCAGCTAACAATACGAAAGGCGGTCTGGTGTCAGCAGGGGGGGGGACTTTTGAACATGGTTTTGGTACCCTGCGTTATGGAACGTCACTTAGTAAAGATACCGATGTGCGAGTCTATGGCAACTACGCCAATCGGGGGGGCGGCACGTACAGCAGCGGAAATGACAGTCATGATGCCTGGCAAAGCGGTTCTACGGGTTTCAGGATGGATAGTCAGGTATCCAGACAGGATACATGGACTCTGCAAGGTGACTTTTTCTCCGGCTCTTTTGATGAAAATTACACTCTGTATAAACTACCTACCAGCGGTGATTCCAGTTATTCCTGGTCTCAAGACAGTAGTGCAAAAGCTCAAAGCGGCAACATTCTGACCCGTTGGCAGCGCACCATATCGGATACTGAGGACTTTTCACTCCAGCTTTACTACGACCGTTATCACCGTGACATGCTGGTTCTCGGCGAATCTCGTGATACCGTTGACCTTGATTTTCAGCATCGGTTCACCCTGGGTGAGAGTAATGATCTGATCTGGGGACTGGGCGTGCGCCATACACGTGATGATCTTACCAATACACCATTTATCGTTTTTAAAAACAACAGTGAAGGAACCAGTCTGCTCAGCATCTTTATGCATGACGAGATTACGCTGATACCTGAAAAACTGTCATTGATTTTGGGAACACGCCTTGAACACAATGATTACAGCGATTTTGAGATCCAGCCAAATGCCCGCCTCCTTTGGACGCCATCTCCCCGCACCACCTTCTGGGGTTCGGTCTCCCGTGCTGTGCGCACACCGTCACGGGGTGATGAAAGTATCGAGTATCGGTACAAAAGTCTGTCACCTCAGGCGACGGGCGCACCGCTTCCCTTACGCGTGGAAATTGATGGCCATAAGGGCTTTGCATCAGAGACTGTCATCGCCTATGAACTGGGGTATCGCACGCAACCCCTCACTCTCGTGACGGTTGACACCTCTTTTTTCTATAATCAATATAGTAAGTTGCGGGTACGGCAAGAGGGATCTCCGGTTTCGGAGACAACGACAAACCTCGCACTGTACTATCCACTGGCCAACAGTATGCACGGCTTCACCTACGGTGGAGAACTTTCCGCCACGTGGACTCCGTTGGACTGGTGGCGCTTGCAGGCAATTTACAGCTACCTATACAGTGCCATGACTCTGGATAACGGCAGTACCGACGAAACCAACCGATCCAATGCGGCTGAGGGTTCACCCCGCCATCAGGGTTCACTCCGTTCAGGCTTTGACCTTAGCAAACAGGTTGAGCTGGATTTCTGGCTGCGAGCTGTAGACCGGGTACCATCCATTGACAGTGTAACCATCCCCGGCTATCTGACTGCGGATGTAAGATTGGCCTGGAAACCGGCTAAAAATATCGAATGTACGCTGGTAGGGCAGAACCTGCTAAGGAACCGGCATCCAGAATACCTTCCGGAGTTCATTAATACGACGCCGTCGGAGATGCCACGCAGCGTATATGGTAAGGTGACGTGGAAATTTTGAGAACTCCGCGCCCGTCATATTTCGGCCTGTTCCTGCTGCTCTGCCTCTGTGGTGTCTCCGTGCTGCCTGCGTATGCTGAGTCAGGGGAATATCACGTTAAATCAGCAATGATCTATAACTTCACACTCTTTATGGATTGGCCAGAAGATGTCCTGCCTGCCGCAGCGACACAAATGACCGTTTGTGTCGCCGGAAAAGGCCCACTGGTTGCGGTTGTGGACCATTTGCAGGAAAAAAAGACAAAAGGTAAGACGATCACCGTACGTAAGGTGACACCCACCGGCGGCTTGGCAGGCTGTCAGGTCCTGGTGCTGGGAGATCTTGACAAGTCAACCGCGAGCAGTTTGCTGGAGCGTAGTCGCACCGGTGCCATTCTCACGGTTGCCGAGAGTGCCGGTTTTGCCAGCTCTGGAGGTGTTGTCGGCTTTGTGCTGCAGGGGGGGAAGGTCCGCTTTGAAATAAATCCGGCTGCTGCCCAGCGGCACCGGATTAGAATCAGCTCCCAATTACTTAAACTCGCACAGATCGTGCGTGATGAACCATGAAACGTGTCATCAAAGCATATCTGATTAACAGCTCCATCAGACGTAAGCTGACGTCACTTGTCATGCTTACCTGTGGTGTGGTTCTTCTGTCAACGACCGTGGTGTTTACCGTGAAGGAAGCAGTTTCACTGATCGGGGAACAGAATAGAAATCTAACGTCACTGGCAGATATTCTCAGTAAAAACGTAACGTCGGCTCTTATTTTTAATGACCCCCAATCGGCACTGGAGACCATGAATTCACTGTCTGTCAAAACTGATATTTTGGCAGCATACATCTTGAATAATGATGGAACTATCTTCTGTAGCTACACTGCCCGGGGTGCAAAACCCGCATCTCTGCCATTACCACAACTACTTCCGGGTGCCATTCCCCATGGGACGCCGAATGCTGTTACACATATCAGCTTACGTCTCAATCAGCTCTGGCACGGGCCTGACCAGGTTAATCTGACCAGGCCGATCGTGCTGGATGGCAAAATAGTCGGCACGGTGGGCCTCATTGCGGATCTGAGTAAACTGCGCGCTCACTTGTTAAGTACCATGCTGGTTACACTGATTATCCTGGGTCTTGCTGCAATTGCCACATACTTTTTGTCTCTCCGTCTGCAGGAAATCATTTCGGAACCGATCCTTCACCTATCTGATGCAATGCGCCGGGTTTCCGAATCAAAAGATTTTTCCCTGAGAGTGGTAAAGCCGGGGAATGATGAAATAGGAAGCCTCTACGATGGATTTAATGAAATGCTCCATGAGATAGAAGAGCGCAATCTGGTACTGCAGCAGCGTCAGGAACATCTGCAGGAACTGGCGCATTTTGATATATTGACCCGCTTGCCAAACAGGGCACTCTTCCGGGACCGTCTGAAACAGGCGATGAATCTGGCGCTACGTAACGATCAACAAGTCGCCGTATTGTTCCTTGACCTTGATCGTTTCAAGGACATTAACGATACACTGGGGCATAGCATAGGTGACATGCTGTTGCAGCAGGTGGCCGACAGAATGGAACTGGTGATGCGAGACTGTGACACCGTGGCCAGATTGGGTGGAGACGAATTTACTATCTTCGTTCAGGATATCAAGTCTGCTGAAAACGCCTGCAAGGTGGCACAGAAGCTGCTGGACCTGTTTGAAATTCCCTATTGCCTGGCTGGACAGCAGATCTATATAAGCAACAGCATTGGCATTACTCTCTTTCCTGCGGATAGTAACAATATTGATGGACTGCTGATGAATGCCGATATTGCCATGTATCGTGCAAAAGCCGATGGCAAAAATACCTATCGTCTTTATAATTCGGAGATGAGCAAGCAGGGTACCGATCGGGTTGCACTGCAAAGCGATCTCCGCTCCGCTGTTGACCTGAAGCAGTTACGCTTGCTGTATCAGCCCAAGTTTGACACCCTCTCCGGCAGAATTGTCGGTGTGGAAGCGCTGATCCGGTGGCAGCACCCTGAACGCGGACTAATCCCGCCGGACCTTTTCATCCCGTTGGCGGAGGAGTCCGGCAGCATTTTTGCCATAACCGAATGGGTTCTCAATACTGCGTGCCATCAGGCGAAGCTCTGGCACGATGCCGGATATGCCGGCGTAACGATGGCGGTAAACATCTCAGCCGTCAGCCTGAAGCGTAAAAACGTAGTCGCCATGGTAGAACAGGCCCTTGCCAATACCGGTCTGCCACCGGACCTGTTGGAGTTGGAGTTGACTGAATCTATGCTGATTGACAACAATCTGATGGCTGAAGAAACGCTGCGGGTGCTGAAAGATTTGGGGATTAGCATAGCTATTGATGACTTTGGCACCGGGTACTCATCACTTTCCTATCTGCACCGTTTTCCCATTGATTCCCTGAAAATCGACCGTTCCTTTGTCTGGAATATGAACCGAAGCAGTAATGATCTTGCGATTGTTGTGGCCATTATTGCAATGGCACACAGTTTGAAGCTACAAGTAATTGCCGAAGGAGTTGAAACAGAAGAACAACTGGAAACATTGAAAACATGTGGTTGTGAGGTTATTCAGGGGTATCTTCTCAGCAAGCCTGTCGGCGCTGAGGAAGTAAACGCTTTATTAATGGTGGGCTGACCTTTCGCTGCGAACCTTTTTCTGTCCCACGTCGAAATCCCCGTATTCTCATTCGTGCCTGTCCCGCTTTGTCTGGGTTAAATAAAGTTGTCTGGGAGTCTGTCGGACTTAGGGAATCGTCGCGAAAATTCGGCTGGGCGAGAGCAGATTTCGACGATTTTGAAGGTCAATAGTCGTTCTATTGACCGAAAAAGCGGTGAAATATGATCCGTTCAGACGGATTTGCAGCAGATTTCTCCT
>CAIRBT010000149.1 GCA_903876875.1 uncultured Geobacteraceae bacterium | reverse complement strand
TCTTGATTACAATCGTTCGGCATTCGAAGGAATGAGGATAGGCGAGAGGTACGGGGATTCGACCACAAAGTTAACAAGTGCATTGAAGGCGGTAAGCAGTCAAACGGCCTTGTCTCAAAAAGACTTCGTAGACCTCAACTTGGCCGTGAAACAATTGTCGGTGGGATTGCCGATGAAGATGTTTCAGGGGCAAGAGGAACAGGAGCGGGAAGAGGATGAAGACAAAGGGCCTCCCCCCATTGAAATAAGCGAGGAAGAGCTCACCCAGAAAATCGGTGATGCCTTCAATGACGGACTTAAAGAGGGGAAAGAACTGGCCGAACGGGGGCTGCTCAACGTTTTTAATGCCCTTCGTGCCTCCAGTGAAGCCATCCACAATCTGAGGGATAAGGTCTTCCGTGAATCCGAAGAAGAGTTAATTAACCTTATACTGTTGGTCTCCCGCAAGGTGATAATTCAGGAGGTTGCGCAGGACCGTTCAATTCTGGAAGGGGTGGTGCGGAACGCTCTCGCCGGCTTATCAGCCAGGGAAGAAATTACGGTGCATCTCAATCCCGATGACTACCACTTGGTGACGTCCGGTCGGGAAGACCTCCTGAAGCAGGAATTACTTAACGAGCGACTGCTCATGAAGCCCGATCCATTGGTGACTACCGGCTTTTGCCGGATAGATACCGCCATGGGTACCGTCGATGCCTCGCTGGAGGGACAGCTGGAGCAACTTTATCGCACGCTTATTGAACAGCGCACGGCGGTGATGGCTGAAGCGGTATGAGATGGTCGGTGATGAGTCATGCCTGATATAACACAACATCTGCAAAAATACCGGGCAGCCATTAAGGGTGCCAAGCCGGTGCGGCTCCATGGCAAGGTAACTCAGGTCGTGGGGTTGGTCATTGAGGGGTATTGTCCCGATACATCCGTGGGAGCCATCTGCGAAATAAAACCGGCCGAAGGGGCACCGATTCCGGCGGAAGTAGTTGGGTTTCGCGACAACAAAACACTCCTGATGCCACTGGGTGAGCTACGGGGGGTCGGTCTCGACAGTTTGATAACGGTGAAACGTGATAATGCTTCCATGGGGGTCGGACCCGGGATGCTGGGTCGGGTTATTGACGGACTCGGTAACCCCATAGATGACAAGGGGCCGCTGGCAACGGAAGAGGAATATCCGATCTACGCCTTGCCGGTAAATCCGATGCTGCGTCCGCCGATCAGGAAGCCACTGGATCTGGGTATCCGGACTATCAACGGTCTCTTGACCTGCGGTCAGGGACAGCGGGTCGGTATCATGGCCGGTTCGGGGGTGGGCAAGTCTACCCTGCTTGGTATGATCGCCCGCTATACGGAAGCTGATGTTAATGTCATCGCTCTCATAGGGGAGCGGGGGCGTGAGTTACGCGAATTCATAGAGAAAGATCTTCAGGAACAGGGTCTCCACAAGTCGGTGGTTATTGTTGCCACGTCCGATCAGCCACCGCTGGTCAGGATGCGTGGTGCCTATATTGCCACGACCATTGCGGAGTATTTCAAAAATCAGGGAAAAAAAGTTCTCCTGATGATGGACT
The DNA here is from genome assembly GCA_903876875.1 of uncultured Geobacteraceae bacterium. GTDB lineage: Bacteria > Desulfobacterota > Desulfuromonadia > Geobacterales > Pseudopelobacteraceae > JACRCG01. The sequence goes on along the minus strand of CAIRBT010000149.1, from coordinate 2,813 downwards.
CTGCGACCCGTTTTGCCATGGCCATGCGGGAGGTGGGTCTGGCCATCGGCGAGCCCCCGACAACCAAGGGGTATACGCCGTCGGTCTTCGCTGCGTTGCCCAAGCTGCTGGAGAGAACCGGCAATTTTGTGGAGGGGAGTATCACCGCCCTGTACACCGTACTGGTGGAGGGAGATGATTTTAATGAGCCGATTTCAGATGCCATGCGAAGCATACTGGATGGGCATATCGTGTTATCCCGTGAACTTGCCGCCCGTGCCATCTATCCCCCCGTCGATATTCTTGCCAGTGCCAGCCGGGTCATGACCGATGTGGCAACAAAGGATCACCTACAGGTTGCGTCAAAATTCAAGGAAGTGCTGGCCGTATACCGGCAGGCGGAAGATTTAATTAATATCGGTGCCTATAAGGCTGGCAGTAATCCGGGCATTGATTATGCAGTTGCCCATATGGAAGAAATGAAAGCATTCATGAAGCAGGCTGTTGATGATCCGGTTATGCTGGAAGATGCGGTGCGGGATTTGAAGACAATGTTCGCCTTTTGAGTGAAGTGGTGCTTCGGGAGACGTGACGTATGGCAGGAAGAGCGTTCAAGCTGGAAAACGTATTATCATACCGGCGCGAAATGGAAAAAGTTCGCACCCAGGAGTTTGCCTCGGCTCAGGATGGGCTCCATCTGGCCAACCGGGAACTGGAACGGCATGAAAGTGTGGTCAACCAATTGACACAGGAATTCATGCACTGTCAGAGGGACATCGCCTGTATTGATGACATTCGGATGTATGCGGATTTCTTCGCGCGCAAGCGTGAGGATATCAGGCAACAGAAGGAACATATCGTACTGCTTGACCAGATTGTTGATGAAAAAAGAACCGACCTTGTGGAGGCCAGCAAGGACAAAAAGGTTCTTGAATCGTTGCGGGCAAAAAAAGCAGAAGAGTTCCGCAGGGAAATGGCGGCCAGAGAACGTAACTTTCTCGATGAAATATCCATACAAAAGAAGGCGATGTAATTACTATGTTGAGACAACGTATCATTATAACAGTGGTTATGGCCAGTATCTGTACCCCGACGTTCTTTCATCTGCCCTCGGTGCTTGCCAGTTCGGCCACCCAGAAAGAGCCGGCAGCAAAGGGGAGCGAAGCTGGAAAAGAGACCGCCTCCGGGAACCCGACGCCGATAAATGCCACCCGTGCCGCACGGGAGGAAAAAGCTCTTCAGGATGCCCGCCGTCAGCAATTGGCTGACAAGGAAGCTGCTCTGGCTGCCAAAGAGCAGGAATTAAAAAAAATGACCGCCAAGCTTGAAGCACAGGTAAAGGCTCTGGAGGATAACCGGAAGAAGCTTGATGACTCGCTGAAAGCTCAGGCCGATGCCCAGAAGAAAAAAATGGATGAAAAAACGGCCAAAATGATCAAGCTCTTTAAAACCCTTAAGAGTGAACAGGCCGGAAAGATGATCGATACACTGAAAGAAGATATGGCACTGACACTTCTCAGCAGGATGGACACCAAAAGCGTTGCCAAGCTGGCGCCATTCATCAGCCAGCCGCGTCTTGTCAAATGGGTGACCGAAAACCTGCAGGAAAAATAAATCACTTTCATGGGAGCTTCGTCCAACCCATGAAAAATCTTACCAGAAAGGAGGTGAAAAACAAATGAATACTGGACTAATACAAGTAGTAGTACCCCCCGGCACATCCCAGCCTGTGGCTGGCGATCTGCTCTTTACTGTGGCTTCGACACAGCAGGACGGGGTTGCAGTGAGTAGTGGTTTTGCCGATCTGTTGAATGGCATCACCCCCCCGGAACATACCACCACTGAGTCATTTCCGGTGACGGTGGACTCCCCGGCGGTGTGGAACGGAAGTGGGGAGGTTCAGCTGCCGACAACCGACCTTTTCTTTGCTCAGGCCGTGACAGAAATGGTTCCAAACGCCCAACCCGAAGTGGTTGTGACCGCTGGTAATCAGATCCAATCTGACGGAGTAATGGCGTCCGAAGGAGCGACTCCGGCAGTCAGTGTGGAATCGTTTGTTCCCGCAGAACCGGCTGTTGCCGTTGCAACTGTCGGAATGACGGCTGTTGTCAGCGGGGAAAACAATGATGTAACCATACTCCCTTTTCCGTTGTTTCAGGGTGGTACACAGGTTCCTCAGGAACAGGGCAGAACGCCCGATGTTATTCCACTCCCCCGTGATGGCGTGGTGTTGGTACAGAAAGTACCGCACTTGAAAGCTTCTGCAGCACAGGAAGTTTCGACTTCCGTTGACGGCACCACCCAGCAGAGTCAGGAGACGGCGGCACCGCTTGCTTTCCGCCAACCTGTCGGGAAAAAGGCTGCCCTTCAGTCTGCCCCGTTCACCCGGAGAAGGGCAAAATTTTCTTCCGTGGGCATGGTGGCAACCCAACAGCCGACCCCAAAGGTGGCAACGGCAAAGGGGGCGTCAAGCCCAGCCATCGTGACGCAACAGATCACATCGACGGTGGCACAAGCTGAAGCGTCCTTGCCGGAAGCGGCACCAGAACAGGTGCGTAATGAAACACCCGCTGCGAGTGCTGTTCCGGCTTTTGTTTCGGTAGCTTTGGCTCCCCCTGTCAACAATGTATCCCCCGCGCTGAATGCTCCGGTGGAAGTAGTTGCCCAGGCGATCCCGGCACCGGTTGCACCTCAGGCGTTGGCAGTTCAGGCACCTGACACAGCAGCTGTCGTTGCAACATCTACAGCGGTTTCAGCACCACAAACAGCACGTCAAGCCTTCGTGGCCGCCCCTGCTGTGCCTGTTGCAAAAACCGTTGCACCAGAAGTAACGG